>JAYVGA010000089.1:0-8378 GCA_043772635.1 Chitinophagaceae bacterium | reverse complement strand
GATATTGTTGTTGTAAGATATTGGATACCCTTGATGGGCCCGTGTTTGGGAACCATTCTGCGTATTATCAAAAAAAATAAGCACACAAAAATTATTTGTATTGCCGATAATATTATACCACACGAAAAACGTTTTGGCGATAAACCCTTTACCCGCTATTTTGTAAAACCGGTTGATGCTTTTATTACCATGAGCGAAAAGGTATTAATCGATTTGAGATTATTCACTTCAAAAAAAGCATTGCTGGTGCCACACCCTTTATATGATAATTTTGGAGAAAAAATTTCTAAAGCAGAAGCAAGAAGACAACTGGCAATTGGCAATGAGCAAAAAATTATTTTATTTTTCGGCTTCATCCGTAAATACAAAGGATTAGAGATTTTGCTTGATGCCATGAAATTAATAAACAACAAACCACAAACCACAAACATCAAACTGCTCATAGCCGGCGAGTTTTACGAAGACAAAAAACAATACAATGCACAAATTGAAAACCTCGGTATAAAAAACAACCTGATACTGCACACAGATTTTATACCTGATAGCGAAGTAAAAAATTATTTTTGTGCTGCCGATGTGGTTATTCAACCTTACCGCAATGCCACCCAAAGCGGCGTTACGCCCCTGGCCTATCATTTTGAAATACCCATGATAGTTACCAATGTGGGCGGCCTTGCAACACTGGTGCCCGATAATAAAGTGGGATTGGTTGCAGAACCAACCGCTGCATCTATTGCCCAAAAAATTGAAGAATTTTATAAAAAAGGCGAAGCTTTTTTTATACCCGGACTGATAGAAGAAAAAAAGAAATACAGCTGGAAGATAATGACAGATGCAATTATTGATGCAGTAGAATAAATAATATTAATGCAATGCCGTTAGTTAAGGGGATTTAAATTTATGAAATACCCAATTCCAGTTCGCTCTCCATTTGGAGAGGCCCGCCCGGACGACCCCGGTCGGACGGGGGTTGCGGTGAGGTAAAACCGCTTCGTTGCTTTTGTTGCTGCGAAGTATATTAACTTTCACTACTTGCGTTTTACATTCGTGTACATTCGTGTAATTAGTGGCATAACAATTTATAAATATGATTTACAGAAGTAAAGCTCCCTTGCGTATCGGCCTTGCCGGCGGTGGTACAGATGTAAGCCCCTACAGCGATTTGTATGGCGGCGCCATTTTAAATGCTACCATTTCATTATCTGCCTATGCAAGTATTGAAACTTTTGATGGCAATAAAATAATTGTAGAAGCCCTGGACCGCAAAGAAAAACAGGAATTTGATATCACCAGCCAGTTGCCCATAAACGGCCAGCTCGATTTGTTGAAAGGCGTGTATAACCGCATTCAAAAAGATTATCCGTTTACCGTTACAGGTTTTCGTTTATCTACTTTTGTAGATGCACCTGCAGGCTCGGGCCTCGGCACATCTTCTACCCTGGTGGTGGCCATACTTGGCGCATTTGTAGAAATGCTGAAACTGCCCCTGGGCGATTACGACATTGCCCATTATGCTTACGAAATAGAAAGAAATGATCTTAAACTTGCCGGTGGCAAACAGGATCAGTATGCGGCCATGTTTGGCGGCGTAAATTTTATGGAATTTTACAACGATGATAAAGTAATTGTAAATCCCCTGCGCATCCGGTCGCAATACATGCACGAGCTGGAAAATAATTTGGTTCTATATTTTACTGCCACTTCAAGAGAGAGTGCTGTTATTATAAAAGAACAGGTAAAAAATGTAACCAGCAATAACGAAAAAAGTATAGAAGCCATGCACCAGTTAAAAGAGCAGGCCCGTGTTATGAAAGAAGCCCTGCTAAAAGGAAAGCTGCATGAGTTTGGAGAAATACTCGATTTTGGTTTTCAGCAAAAAAGAAAAATGGCCGCCAATATAAGCAACAGCAGCATAGAAGAAATTTACGATGCCGCAAAAGCTGCAGGTGCTACCGGCGGTAAAATAAGTGGTGCCGGCGGCGGTGGATTTATGATATTTTATTGCCCCGGCAATACCAGGTATGCCGTAATAGAAGCCCTGAATAAATTTGGTGGCGAGGTAAAAAAATATTCTTTTATTAAATATGGTCTTACCAGCTGGACTATTTGACCATGGCTGACGCCGTAAAATCAGCAAATGGATAACACAGATTAAACAGTTGCCTGCAAGCTTATGCGAAACTCTCTAAAATTCATAGTGACAATTTTCCTTCTGACTTTTTTGACAGAATGCAGCGACCCTGAATTCTCTGACAAGAATATTCAAATCCAAGCTGAAAAGATTACAAACTTGCTTGATAGTAATTCAATTGAAATTTTTAAAAAATGGAATTACGGAGTTCGTGGCGACTATGAAATTTGGACAAAACTTTTAAGTGACAGTTCTAAATACACTTGCTTCTATCAAACAAAAAAGGACACATCTTATTTGAGCATTTATCAGCCTTATAATTTTACACAGGACTTTCCTTGTAGTTTTTCGTTTGACACCTCAAAATTTTGGCAATTCAATTTTGATTTGTATCAAGACAAAATATTCAGAATTACATTTGTTGATAATCACGGACAAGACCACATAAAGGATACTTTAATCCCAGTTCAAATATTCTTTACGAACAATAACCCATTTGACACTTTAAAAAATTTATCAAAACTGAAAGATAACTTAAGTGTTTATGGCATTGTATATCGCAAGGACATTGGAGAGTTTGTAGAATTTTGGCTTTCTTCACAATACAAACTCACTTACTTGCCAGACAATTTAAATTTAGGCCCAAAGTTTCAAAAGTTTTGGTTAGATGATTTTAGTCAGGGCAAGACAATTAAAAAACATTGGAATCTTCATAAATACAAAGAGCAAAAGGACGGCGGTTAGACAAGCCAGCAGGCAAACGTTGGTATTTCTGTGATTATCCACCTATCAGCAACAGGTATGGAAAAAGAAAATTTGACAAATAAAGAAAATCCCTGTATGCCGACAGGCAGCCATTTAATCCGTGTCATCCCCGCTTTTTTGCGTGGCAGGCTGTGTGTTAATATCCAGGCTCTTTTAATGCGTTTGCCCTGATCTGATAACCCGTTCTGCAAATACTATCTATATTCGCACATTATTTTAAAAACATAATTAAAAAATGAATAATAAAATTAAAGAAATTATACAGGCTTCTATTGATACAAAAGCGGCATTATTACAAAACGACGAAATAATTAAAAGCATACAGGAATGTGTAACCATGCTGGTAACTGCATTTAAAAATGGCAACAAAGTTTTGTTTTGCGGCAATGGCGGCAGCGCAGCAGATGCACAACACCTGGCCGCAGAATTTAGCGGAAGATTTTACATAGACCGTGATGCCCTGCCTGCAGAAGCATTACATGTAAACACATCTTATATAACTGCCGTGGCAAACGATTACAGTTATGATGTAGTGTACTCCCGCATGATAAAAGGCATAGGTAATAAAGGCGATGTTTTGGTGGGTCTCAGCACTTCGGGTAACAGTATTAATATTTTAAAAGCATTTGAAATGGCAAAAGAAAAAGGTATGCAAACCATTGGTTTTACCGGAAGCACCGGCGGCAAAATGAAAGACCTTTCCGATTATTTATTAAATGTTCCATCTACCGATACGCCACGCATACAGGAGAGCCATATTCTTATTGGCCATATTATTTGCCAGCTGGTAGAAGAACAATATTTTAGTGCACAATAAAGATGATAAAAGAAGCAATCATATTAGCCGGTGGGCTGGGCACAAGGCTTAGAGATGCCGTGCCGGATTTGCCCAAGTGTATGGCGCCTGTGGCCGGCAAACCTTTTTTGCATTATGTAATAAACTACCTGCAGCAACAGGGTATAGAACGTTTTATTTTTTCGCTGGGTTATATGCACCAGGTAATAGAAAAGTTTTTGGCAGAAGAATATCCTTTATTAAGCTACCAATCTGTTATAGAAGAAGAACCTCTTGGCACCGGCGGAGCCATTCAGCTTGCCTGCAAAAAAGCCGATGATAAAAATGTGCTGATATTAAATGGCGACACCCTGTTTAAAATAAATGTGCCACAGCTTGCTGCATTTCACAGCCTGCTAAATGCAGCCTGCACACTTGCCTTAAAACCCATGTACAATTTTGAGCGTTATGGTGTAGTAGAAATTAATGCACAGGGAAGCGTATTATCTTTTAAAGAAAAAGATTTTTATGCATCGGGTCTTATTAATGGCGGTGTGTATGCTTTAAATGTACCCGCCTTTTTATCGCTGGGTTTACCGGTAAAGTTTTCTTTTGAAAAAGATTACCTGGAAAAATATTATGCCGCTCAAAAAATGATGGGCCTGGTACAGGATGAATATTTTATTGATATTGGCATACCCGAAGATTTTGAAAGAGCAGGCAGAGAATTTATAAACAAGTAATAGCACAACATAAAAAATTGCACCCTTGATTGATTTAAATAAAATAGATAAAACCTGGACCCTCTTCCTGGACCGTGATGGTGTAATAAACCATGAAAAAAAAGACGAGTATGTAAATACATGGAATGAATTTATTTTTTATGACGGAGTACTGGAAGCATTTAAAATATTCAGGCAGCAGTTTAACCGGGTAATTTTAATTACCAACCAAAGAGGCGTAAGCAAAGGTATTACCCGGCTGGATGATCTTTACGAGATACACCACAATATGAAGGCAGCAGTGGCAGAAGCAGGAGGATATATAGATGAAATTTATTTTTGTACCGATATGGATAACAGCAGCCCTAACCGCAAACCCCAGCCCGGCATGGGTTTGCAGGCAGTAAGCAAATTTGCAGATATTGATTTACAAAAAGCCATTATGGTGGGTAATAAAATAAGCGATATGGAATTTGGCCGCAACCTTGGTGTGCACACCATCTTTTTGCCCACTACCAATAAAGAAATAAGTGCAGATGATGAGCGCATTGATGTAGTGTTTGATTCTCTTATCAGCTTTGCACATGCCCTGCCGGCATATAAGCTTTAGTTAAATTTGGTATATACATTCCATACAAATCATAGTTTGGGCAATCTTTGGTTAATTTTAAATTATGAAATTTTTAAAGTTAGTTTTTCTTTGTTTTTTTATCAGCCTGGCTGCGTCTGCACAGTCAATAAATACTTCAGATTATAAATTATTAATAAAAAAAGAAGACAGTTTAAAAACACTTGCAGATAAAATTGTGCAGGGTATTAATGCATCAGATAGGTTTAAGGCCGATAGCCTGTTTACCAAACTGCTGGTAAGGTCTCTTAAAATAAAAAATGCTTTTCATTACCCGTTTGATTCTTTATATGCAATTTCCAGGTTGTATGCACCCGACAGCAGTTTTCGCATCATAACCTGGCAAATGGTTATAAACGAAAATGTAATTCGCCAGCATGGGGCGATACAAATGAAAACAACGGATGGCTCTCTGAAATTATTTCCGCTGATAGACAAATCGGATATCACCAGTAACACAGCAGATACCATTGCCAATAACTTTGGATGGATTGGAGCTGTTTATTATAAAATAATATTAACCAAATTTCAGAGCCAGCCTTATTATACTTTGCTTGGATTTGATGAAAACAATATCCGCAGCAATAAAAAACTGATAGAGATGCTGAGTTTTAAAAATGGAGAGCCTTTATTTGGAAGCCGCCAGTTTAGTATTGCAAATGGGTTTGGTTACAATAATAAAATGGCCAGGTTTATTTTAGAATATAAAAAAGAGGCCAGTCCACGGCTTACTTACGATAACGACCTTAACATGATTGTATTTGAACACCTGGTATCAGAGTCTAACCAGCCCAATAAAAAATGGACCTTAATTGGTGATGGAGATTATGAAGGTTTTAAATGGCTGGATGGAAAATGGGCCTATGTAAATAAAGTTTTTACCGAAGTAACGCCGGAAGGTAACGCACCCGTGCCGGCACCGCTGAGAAATGCAGATGGCATTATTGATGCCACAAAGCTTAAGGGCAATGAAACAGGCGAACCCAAACTGCCTGCCGGCAAACCTGCCCCAAAGAAAAAAAAGGATTGATCCGTTTATTTTTGTAAGAAGCTGTTTGAGTTATTTATTTTTTATTACTACGTTGATAAAAGATGCCAAAAGGTATGCTGATGAAAGGATCCCGCCTTGGGGCGGGACGATGCTGCTATGAAAATCTTTCGCTGGTATCTCTGAAATTATCGGGGCGGTCAAAATAAATAACTCAAAAAGGTTTTAATCTTTGTTACAAGATTCATAAAACAATTTTGATCAAAATCTGTTGGTATCTTTTTACGTATCTGATATAAATTATTAAAATGCAAAAAATTTCCCTTTTTATTATTTCGGCACTTATAAGTTTAACCAGTTGCGCCAATAAAAAAACAGTTACTGTTATGAACAGTCCTGTTACTCCTGTAACTAATGCTGCCAACACAGATACGGTTACTTTTGGTACCGGATGTTTTTGGTGCACTGAAGCTATTTTTCAAATGGTAGATGGTGTAATAAGTGTAGAGAGTGGCTACAGCGGCGGGCATGTAGAAAATCCTACTTACCAGCAGGTAGGAACCGGCGCTACAGGCCATGCAGAATGCCTTAATATTGTGTACGACACTACTAAAGTTACTTACGATGAGCTGCTGGAAATTTTTTGGCAATCGCATGACCCTACAACGCTTAACAGGCAGGGCAATGATATTGGCCCGCAATACCGCAGTGTAATTTTTTACCGTAATGATAAACAAAAACAAATAGCTCAGCAATACAAAGCAGCGCTTGATAAAAGTGGCGCATTTGCCCGCCCCATTGTTACCACTTTTGAGCCCATGACTACATTTTACAAAGCAGAAAATTATCATCAGAATTATTACAACGAAAACGGCAACCAACCTTATTGCCAGTTTGTGATAAGGCCCAAGGTTGAAAAATTTCAGAAAGTATTTAAAGATAAGATGAAGAAGAATTGAGGATAGTGGATATTGGGTATTGGGATATTGGGATATCGGGTATTGGGATAGTGGGTATTGGGATATTTGATATCGAATATCTAATATCGAATGTCGGATGTCGGATTTTAGCGACAGGTAGTGAAAAAAGCTTCCAGATCAATTTGGTCAAAAGAAAAATATTTTTAAATGACTTCCGACTCCTGACTTTTCACTCACCTTTTCACCTTTGACTTTTCACCTTTGACTTTTCACCTTTGACTTTTCACCTTTGACTCCGACTCCTAACTCCCGACTATTGCCCACTGCCTCCTGCCTTCTTCACCCTTCTCAACTCCAGCATATTTAAACTATTGGGATAAAAGTTTTTTACATTGTTGTGCACCAGATGTATCACCATATCGTACCAAAGCGGCACTACAGGCGCATCCTGCACAATCAGTTTATCCATCTGCCGGTAAAGTATATATCTCAGCGAATCATTTTCCTGCTGCAGGGCAGCTTCATACAGCTTATCAAAATTTTCATTTTTGTACCGGGTATAATTTGGTGGCGCAGGATTTTTACTGTAAAAAACACTTAGGTAATTTTCTGCATCGGGATAATCTGCAATCCAGCTTCCCCTGAAAAAAAGGGCCTGGCTTTTACTGGTTTGCTCCAGCAATAAACTTTTTTGCACAGATTCTACCTGCACATTAATACCTGCTTCTTTTAATTCGTTGGCTACATAGCTGGCAAGATTTGTATAAGCCGGAATGGTCAATAATTTTATTTCGGGCATTGTTTTACCATTGCCAAAACCAGCTTCGTTTAAAAGTTGTTTAGCTTTTGCAGGATCGTAGGAATAACCTTTTACTTCATCTGCATTAAAAGATGGAAGCCCCTGCGGCACAAAACCACTTTCGGCAGCAGTGCCAATAGAATTGCGCAGGTACAGCATCATTTTTTTTCTGTTGATGGCATAGTTAATGGCCTGCCTTATCTTTTTAATTTTTAGCGGAGAATTTTTCAGCAAGGCATTGCTGCTGTCGAACAAAATACCGAAGTATTCAATATTTAAATAGGGATGTTTGTTTAACTGCAGTTTTTGCTGCCATTGTTTTTTAAGGTTGCCGGTTTTGGTAAGCACTTCGTCTTTAAAAGAAGGGTCTATATCATTAATAAAATCCAGGCGCTGCTGGCGAAACTCTAAAAACTCTGTAGCTTTGCTGTCGTAAAAACTTACTTTTATTCCATCTAAATACGGTAAGGCATAGCCGCTGCTGTCTTTTTCAAAATAGTGTGGGTTTTTCTTAAGCACCAGTGCCTGGCCTTCTTCCCAGGCCACAAAGCCAAAGGGGCCGCTGCCTACCGGGTGCCGCCTAAAATCTGTGCCGTATTTTTCTACTGCCTCCACCGGCACTACAGAACAATACTGCATACTTAATATAC
>JAYVGA010000088.1:0-2131 GCA_043772635.1 Chitinophagaceae bacterium | reverse complement strand
GTCAACTTTTAAAAAGTTGACAACTCTTTTGTAAGATACATCTGCCAGCTCACCTTATCCGTATATACATTTGTGAAAAGTTTTATTATAAAAACAGCAGCAGTTATTTTTACGGTTTGTGCAGGTACTGATTCAATAGCGCAACTAACAGACAATACATCTACTTTTAGAAATATAAACCGTAACAGCTATTTCCGTTTTCATTACGATAACGATTATTTTACAAAATCTGATGAGTATTATTCACAGGGCATTACGCTGGATTATGTACACCCTGCCGTAAAAAAATTTGTGCTTGCAAAACTTTTATGGCTGCCCTTTAAAACCACGGCCCAATATGGCGTAACTTTTAATTTGTTTGGTTATACGCCCACGAGTATTTTAAGCGATACAATTTTAACCGGCGACAGACCTTTTAATGCAAACATTTCTTTAAAAACATTTTTAATACAGGCAGATACTGTTAGAAAACAACAGGTAGTTGTGAGTTTTAGTGCAGGGGTTATGGGCCCCGTAGCAGGCGGTTTTGAAATACAAAATAATATTCACCGCTGGTTAAAAAATCCGCTGCCTCATGGCTGGCAGCATCAAATAAAAAATGATGTTATCATAAACTACCAGGTAAATTATGAAAAGCAGTTGCTAAGTGCAGGCAATAATTTTTTATTAAACAGCACCGCAGAAGCAAGACTGGGTACATTAAATACCAAACTGGCTGCTGGCTTTAATTTTATGGCCGGGAGGTTTAATAAAAGATTTTATGTAGTAAGTAATAGAAGAAAAACGGAATACTATTTTTATACACAGAGCAGGATAAATCTTATTGGCTACGATGCAAGTATTCAGGGGGGGGTGTTTAACAGAAAAAGTCCTTATACCATTTCGGCTGCGGATGTTACAAGAATTACTTACCAGGCAGATGCCGGTTTTATTCTCAATTTTAAAAAATTATACATTTCTTATACCCAATCATTTCTTACCAAAGAATTTAAAACAGGTGATTATCACCGTTGGGGCGGCATAAGCCTGGGGTTTGGTTTATAATACAGGTACAAAAAAAATTGAGTGTAGCTCAATTGCCATCATTCCACAAACTTTCTTCCCCTCGCCAAAATTAAAAATACAATAGCTGTTATAAAATACATCAGGATAAATCCAACTATCCAGATGGCTTTTTCTCCATCGTTTACTGTTTTATTTTTTACTACCAGTACAATGGCAAATATGCGGCAGGCCAAACTGCTTAAAGCCATTACAGCAAAAGCAATAATAAGTGCAGGGTTAAATATTGCACTAAACATCTGCCAGGGATTGCTGCCGGCGTTTTCATGTGCCTGGGATACAAATGAAAAAACTCCCCTTATATAAAACCCCATAAAAAAAATAAATGCAATTACAGAGATAATAAATAGTGCGAAAAATATATTGTACTTACCCATGGTTTTTATTTCAAATCTACTATTTAGTTTTAAACAACAGATACAATTGTTTTATGTGAGTTCATTTCAATTTCGCATTGGGTTTCGCATAAGGTTGTCAACTTTTTAAAAGTTGACAACCCTTCTGTAAAAAAATACCCAAAACAGTTTTATTATAAAAAGAAAATGATAAATATCATTTCTTTACTCATTATAAATGGCGAACTTTATAGCATTAAAAATTAAATAAACCGGAGGTATATTATGTCTGACACATTTAAAGAAACATTTTCCGTTAAAGGCGAGCAACTGCTAAAAAAAATTAATGAACTTATTGAAGAAGGCAACGTAAGAAAAATATCTATCCATGATAAAGCGGGAAAAGAAATCATGTCCTTCCCCCTTACGCTGGGTGTAGTGGGTGCAGTACTGTTGCCGGTGCTTGCAGCCGTAGGTGCATTAGCTGCATTAATTGGCGACTGCAGCATATCGGTAGAAAGAGATGAGAAAAAACAATAGAAGTATTTTGTGAATGGTGAAAGGTCAAAGGTGAAGGGTGAAGGCAGCTCAATGATGACTTTGCCCATTGACCTTTCATCTTTCACCATTGACTATTTCACCATTCATTCTCCAAACAGTGTTTTATCAATATTAGGAATAATGCGCAATGCATTTTTGTAATAAATCTTTTTTAAAATATCATCCGGCAATCC
>JAYVGA010000087.1:0-20748 GCA_043772635.1 Chitinophagaceae bacterium | reverse complement strand
GTTGCTCTCCAGCAGAGCTTGCTTCCTCTTTCAGTTGATAAAAGCAATTAAAGGATTTTAATCCAAAAAATCACCAACTATTTTTCAGTACATTACCTGGATTTACAATAAGTTCCTGTTTATAAGGGGGAATTAAAACATCCATGTCCTCCAAAGGGATTGCTCCTAACAACAATTCATTATCGCCAGGTATTACCATCGCATCTACAACGCAACGACGGTTTTTAAATCTCACTTCTATTGGCCCTGCTATTTCATATTCTACCACGCTGCCAATTGACCAAACCCAAATCAATGGCATTTATTAATTCAATTTCTGCATAAATAACTCCCATAACAATAAATTTTTATTGTAATAAAGCTACTGTAATTTCTTTTTTGTAAGGTAGAGAATTTTATTGCCTGTAGCTATGTTTCTTAATAATAGCTCCGCCGTGCAACACTTACCTTTTACTTCTTGTCAATTGTTTGACATTTATAAATCTTATCATGAAATATAATTTTATCATTCTCATTTTTCTACTTGGGGCTTGCAAAAAAGACAATATTAATTACAACATTCCCTGTAGCAAACCAACCAACGACATTACAATTTCGAAATGTATAATAATTGGTAACTGGACCTGGGTATCTGAACTGTATAGAGATCGATTGTTAGGACAGTATATTTTGAGAACGCCACAAACAGAAGGCTTTACAAGACAATTGATAGCAGGCAATGCAACACTTGAATATTTTAAAAATAATGCATTTGAACAAAAATATCGTTATGAATTGGTTATTGAAAAATCAATTACAAATTATCCTGATGATTCAACAAATGTTTTGGTATTTAAAGATCATACAACGGGGCAAAGGAGTAATTATGTACATTATAAAATTTGTAATGATACGCTAACCTTAAATTTCCAAATCAGGTCAGATATTGCAGGTATAGAAAAATGGAAAAAAATAACTAAGATGAAAATTTTAAAATTTATTAAAGCTGACCTCTTTTTTGTTTTTACAACACTTCATCTTACCTTTCTAATCAATATCCTTATGCCGCTCCATCCAGTCTTTTTCTTTTTCGGTAGTTAATGCCTGCAGTATACCTATCAAAAAAATAACTACAACACTGCCCGCCAGTAAAAAAATATTATAACTGTAATAGCTGCTTATTTCTCTTGCGCCGGTTTTAAAAAAAGTTATCACATCCAGTATAAAACAGGTTGCCCATACCAGCAGGGCTGCTGTAAAAATTATATACGAAATTGCCCTTACTGCCGGGGATGGATGTTGTGGGGTTCTTTTAAAATAAATAATAAAAACGGTGATGAATAATGTGGCAGGAACAATGATGATAAACAGCATGTAGATGTACACAAACCATGGAATATAATCCAGCAAGCGGAAAATAAATTTTAAACCCAGCATTACTAAAAGCAAAGCCACTATAAAACCCAGGAAGGAAAAAAAAAGATTGAAGCTGAGCTGAAAATATTTGCTAAACCGGTCTGCCATAAAAAAATTAATAGAAAAGATAAATAAGAATATAATTGTCAATATTGCCGGTAAGTCGGTGAGTCGAAAAAATCTAATTTCAAGACCTTTTTTTCGCCTCACCGCCTTACCAGCTTGCCCCGCTCTTTGCGGGGGCGAAAGAATTTATTACATCAGCATCATTAAAAATAGCTAAGGTTTGTTTTTGCTGTAAGAGTAAGCAATGTTTCATACATCAGCCTTACGGTATTTTCTATATCATCTTTGTGCAGCATTTCTACCGTGGTATGCATATAGCGCAGCGGTATAGAAATTAATACAGATGGGCATCCATCATTGGCATAAGCAAAAGATTCGGTGTCGGTGCCGGTGCTGCGGCTCACGGTGCGCAACTGGTAAGGAATCTTATTTTTATCTGCTGTTTTTAAAACAAAATCCAGCAGTTTATTATGCACGGCAGGGCCATAACAAAGCGATGGACCTTTACCACTCTTACAATCTCCTTCAATAATTTTACTTATCATGGGTGTGCTGCTGTCGTGGGTAACATCGGTTATAATAGCTATATCCGGTTTTATGCGGCGGGCTATCATTTCTGCTCCACGCAATCCAATTTCTTCCTGCACTGCATTTACGATATACAGGCCAAAAGGCAGTTTCTTTTTATTTTCTTTAAGCAGCCTTGCCACTTCTGCAATCATAAAACCACCAATGCGGTTATCAAATGCACGTGCTATTAAAAAGTTATGTGCCAGTTCTTCAAATCCATCTTCGTAGGTGGCCACGGCACCCACATGTATGCCCAATGCTTCTACTTCTTTTTTATTGCTTGCGCCACAATCTAAAAAAAGATTATCTACTTTGGGAGCCTGTTCTTTTGCATCAGGATTATTAAGCCGGGTATGAATAGCGGGCCATCCAAAAACTGCTTTTACAACTCCTTTTTTGCCATGAATATTTACCCTCATGCTGGGTGCAATCTGGTGATCTACCCCACCATTGCGTTTTAAATAAATTAATCCTTCGGGAGTAATATAATTTACAAACCAGCTAATCTCATCGGCATGTGCTTCTATTACCACTTTAAATGGCGCACCCGGGTTTATAACACCCACAGCGGTACCATAAGGATCCGTAAAAAACTCATCTACATAAGGTTCAAGATAGCTCATCCACAGTTTTTGTCCATTGCTTTCAAAGCCGGTAGGCGATGGGTTGTTTACATAATCTTTTAAAAAACTATAAGAATGATCTGTAATTAATATTTTCTTTTTTACTGCTTTAGCCATAATTATTTTTTCTTGCACAAAAATAGCCAAGTTTTAGCCACGGATAAAAGGAATTTGTACTGGGGTAGGGGAAGGAGTTGAGAGTGAGAGTTGTAAGTTGTGAGTTGTAAGTTGTGTGTTGTGAGTTACGGGTTAGGAGCTAAGAGTGCAATTTGTGCAATATAATTCGTGTAATTAGTGCAACCTAATTCCTGCAATCCGTTTAATGTAATTAGTGTATTGTAATTCGTGTTATAAGAGTGACGCAATAAACGTAGCACCCGCAGAAAACAACATCAATCCATCCACAATAAAATAATAAAAAACATAGCCCTGTTGTTTTAAAGATAACCTGTAAACCCAGCCCACTGCCAACCCGGTAATTAAAAACGCAATGAGCTGGCAGGTGTCGGAAAATTGATAACGCACAAAGAAACCTGCTGAAACGTAAATCATAAATGCCAGCAGCATAATGGTGCTCAAACTTCCTTTGCTCACATCAGTAGCCAGGCTCTGGAGGCCATGCATTTTATCTACGCTTATATCCCGTTTGTCAAAAATTGTACACAGCATCAGCATAAAAAAAAAGCGGGCTGTACTTAAAGTAATTACTGCTGTTGTTTCTGCCTGTAATACCGGCTGGGCAGGAATTACAACGGTTACAAAAGTCCAGGTAAAAGCCAAAAGTATTGTTTTAAAAATTCCCGCCTTTCGTAAGTAAATAGCTATTTTTAAAGGCCATAATGGTAAAGAATACAATAAGGTAAGAGCAACAGCAATAACCACCAGCGGGTAAATAAGCGGAAGAAAATAAAGGCAGTACGCCATACCCATACCCGCCAGTGAAAATAAAAAAATGTAAGAAAAATTATTTTTTATAAACCTGCTTAAGGGCAGCTTTTTACTAAAAGCATATTTGCTGATAAGCCAGTAAAAATTATAACTGCACAGTGTAGAAAAAAATACAAACACATACAACAATGCCTTAGCAGGGATATGCAGTAAAATAGTTGTTTGATAACAAAGTGCAACCGCACAAAGCGAACTGAAAACAGAATGGGATAAGATGAAATGCAGCAACCGCATTATAAACAGCGATAGTAAAGAGGTTGATCAGTTATTACTACATTACTTTTATTTTTTTTGGCATCACGTACATAAAACTCATAGTAAATTGTATCAGTTCTTGGCCTGGCAGGGCCAGGTGAACGGCACTCCAATGCATCAAACAGGTTAACGCTTACTTCCGCTTCCAAATCTTTATTTAAAGGAGTTCTAAGCGAGGGGAATTTAAAAGAATCCACATTATTGGTTAACAAATGCTTTACATAAATTTGAGAACTATCTTCAGGCGAAGTACTCCCAAAATCACCTTCTGCATCTGTAATCTTAAAATTAAGTTTAGGAGCAAAATCTATCTGGGTACTGTTTATATCAGATCGTGCATTATTGGGTGTTATACTCACAAACTTAATCTGCGGTGCAGTGGTAAACTTATCTTTTTTACAGGATACAAATCCTAAAAAAAGGCAAACAAAAAATATCAGCTGTCTCATATCTATAAATTGAATTCAAATTTACTGAACCCTGCCCATATAACCATTGGCAGAGCTATTTTGTTTTTATCACACCTATCCATAAAGCTAATCACTTATTTTCCTCAAATTTGCATGCACTAATGAATATAAATGCCCACAATATAGAACAAGAGATATTTAAAGTGAACAATGCTGCATTTGAAGCACTGGCTTTACAAATTTTTTTATGGCAGTACCAGAAAAATAATATCTACCAGCAGTTTTGTAATGCACTTCATATTATTCCTCAAGAAGTAACCAGCATAGAGCAAATACCTTTTTTACCCATCCAGTTTTTTAAATCAAAAGAAATTTTTACTACAGTATTTAAACCCGCCATTACTTTTGAGAGCAGCGGTACCACTGGCTCCATTAATAGCAGGCATGAGGTAAAAGATATCCTGATCTACGAAAAAAGTTTTAAAAAAACTTTTAATTTGTTTTATGGTGATATTACAAAATACTGTGTTATTGGACTGCTTCCCTCTTACCTGGAAAGAGGAAATTCATCTTTGGTTTATATGGTTAACGAATTGATAAAAAATTCCGGATCAGAAAAAAGTGGTTTTTATTTACAGGATTATGAAAAACTAAACCGTACGCTTTTGCAAAATGAAGCCGCCGGCATACCCACCCTGCTTATTGGAGTAACGTATGCTCTTTTGGATTTTTCAGAAAAATTTCCGGTTTATTTAAAACACACTATTGTAATGGAAACCGGAGGCATGAAGGGACGCAGGCAGGAACTTACCAGGGAAGAAGTACATACTCAATTAAAAAAATATTTAGGTATTACCAAAGTGCACTCCGAGTACGGTATGACAGAATTATTATCCCAAGCCTATTCTAATGGCGATGGAATTTTTAAATGCCCGCCATGGATGAAAATTTTAACCAGAGCCGAAGACGATCCTTTTAATGTAGTGAGCAGCAAACAGGCTGGGGGTAAATGGGCAGCAGGCCTGCTTAACATTATTGATCTTGCCAATATGTACAGCTGCGCTTTTATTGCAACAGATGATGTGGGTAAACTTTTTGCAGATGGTTCTTTTGAAGTAATGGGTAGGCTGGATAACAGTGATATGAGGGGTTGCGGCCTCATGCTTTTATAACATACCGTAAGATAACCTGCGGTGGCTGGCCAGGTATTTTTCTCTTATCACCTGGCTCATAGATTTATCGTACAATTTACTTTCTACCCAACTTATAATATCCAGGTAGGCAAAGGCACGGGTTTCAAAACGACTTTTTTCAAATTGTTTTATGGCGTTTAAAAATTTTTCCAGTTCGGGTTTTAAACTTTGCCGGGGCACATGAAAAGACTTTCTTAAAAACTTAAACATCTCTTCTTCTATTACTGTAAGGTTTTTCATTTTGGCCATAAAACGGTAAACAGATTTTATGAGATGATCTATAATATCTGTATTGCCCATTTCGTAATGTGCCATTAAATGCAGTACACGGGCATAACACTGCAGGTCGCTTCTAAGATCTACATGATCGTTTATAATCTTGCGCAGGTAATCTATACATGTTTCAAAATTACCTGCACCAAAATGCAGGGTGGCAATTTTATAATTAAAAACGAGCACCCGGTGCCTGTCCAGGTAAAGGCTAAACTCGTCCAGGTTTGCTTCTATTAATGGAATAAGTATGAGCCCTTCTTTAAAATTGCCCGTTATTAACTGCAGGTTAAGTTTTGCGCTGTGTATGTACACAAATGTTTGAATACGGTTATTATCGTGCAGGGTGGCAATATCTGTAAGCGAAAATTTTTCAAACTCTTTTAAAGTAAGTGCCAGTTTTTGATAATTGCGTAAATCAAAATGAGCGTTAAGCAGGTTGTGCATTCCTTTTATGTAGTGCGCAGTTTCTACCCCTATCATTACCGGCTGCTCTTTAAAAAGGTTTATCCATTTTTGAGTATAGCGGTAATACATTAAAAAATCCTGGCGTATAAATGCAAGCCAGCAATAACTCTGGTACAGGTACAGGCGTTCGTAAAAACCTTTTTGGTTATTGCCGCTGGGCGGAAGATTTTCCTTAAAATATTTTTTTATATGTTTCTCATCATCTTCGTTGCGGGCATGTCCATTTTGTACATACCAGCTGTAAAGTTTTAAGGCAAGGTTACTAAGGCCGGTAATGGTTCTTCTTCTTTCGTTTACTTCTGTGGCTTCGCTGGTAAGTACTTCTGCCCTGTTTTGCATGCTGCGGGTTATATGCAGGGTCTCAATTTTTTTCTCCATAGAAATTACCTGAATCATCAGGCTGTCCTGGTTGTAAGCCAGGGCAAGTTCTTTTGCTCTTTCAAGAATTTTAAGGCTTTGCAGGTATAACCCTTTGTTGTATAAAATACGTGCATAGTCCAGTTGTTCGTGCAGCTGTAAATCTATACTTTCTGTACTTTTTAATAAGCGCAGGCTGGCCAGTATCTGTTTGTATAAATGTGCCTTGGTATTGGAAAGCTGCTGCTTTTTTATGGTAGATAATTTTTTTAGCAGCTGCAGTTCATCATATTCATCCAGTTTATCAATAGCATCAAATAATTCTACAATTTTAAGGTCTTCGTTTCCCGAATTTCTTTTAATATAGAGTTTAAAATTGCGTTTCTCTGCCTTTTGCAAAGAGCGTATAAGCTGAAAAAGTATATCTGTAGAACGGTTGGGCATCATATCAAATTTTTCCTGTAATGCAGTACCACAAAGGTTTTTATATAACCAAATAAGGTTTTAGCATACGAAATGTTGCAATAAGTTGATTTTAATACTACTCCTGCACGTGTTACTTTTGAGTAATCAAAGCAGGAAGTATTACAAAGGCAAGCAAGCGAAGAAAAAGGCAGACAATGAAAAGGCCGTAAAGAAACAATCGGCTGGCAAGATAAGAGAAAAAAGTTTCTCAAAAAAAATACTTTAAGAATTTTACATATGGCAAGCAATCGAAAAGGCCGCTCCGTTTCTACGGAGGGGCTATTTTTTTGTTGGGGTAAATGAAAGGTCAATAGTCAAAGGTGAAAGGTTGTGCCTGCCCCTACATTTTTGTAGGGGGTCAATCAATGTCGTTTAGTTAAGGAAAATTACATTATAAATAACCGAATTACAGTTCCCTCTCCATCGGAGAGGGGTTGGGGTGAGGTCTGTACCTGGAGGCATTCACCTTTCACTTTTCACCCTTCTGCAGTTTTTTTTAAATAATATATTAAGCAGGTGCCTTTATTTTAGGTTACAGCGTAAATCATAAATCACTATAAATACTAAAAGCTTTAAAAAAATAACACCCAAACTTTCAAAATAATCAGTTGCAATTAGTGTAATCAGTGCCTTCCTAAAAAAATTGCCCATGTAATTCAGCAGTGCTGGTTACATGGGCAATCATCAACTTTTATTTATTCAGTAAAAACTTCTTTGCTGAATAAATATTTTCTACCAAAACTTAACATACAATGCTGCGATGATAAGCAATATGATCACAACCATCACAGTAGTAGAAGGTTTTAATTTAAACATTTCCTTATCAAGCATAAATGCTTTAGGATTTATTTTTGGTCCTCCAAGACTTACCAGCACCATTACAATCATGGTAAACATAAATGATAAGCCCATGCAGATATGAAACGGAATTACAAATATATCTTTCCCGTCTTTCATGGTATGAAAAGCGGTATATAAAAAAGTATTGTTACCAAATAATTGTGGAGCAAATTCATTGAACAAAACAGATAATGCAAAACCGGTGATAAGGCCTGCAATAGCCGCAGCACCGGTTGTTCTTTTCCAAAACATTCCAAGAATAAACATGGCAAATACACCGGGGCTTATGTAGCCGGTATATTGTTGTATAAAAGTAAAGCCTCCCTTACCACCTATTCCTAACACATCGTTCCAGGTAAACAGCACGGCCAGTATCATGGCTGCAAACACGGCAAATCTTCCTACATAAACCTGCGACTTTTCAGTAGATTCTTTTTGAATATATTTTTTATGAATATCCAATGTATAAATGGTAGAGATACTGTTTACTTTACCGGCAAGCGATGCCACAATTGCAGCTGTAAGTGCCGCAACAGCAAGCCCCTTTAATCCTGTGGGTAAAAAAGTAAGTATGGCAGAATAAGCGCCATCCTTACCACCAATCAATTGCGGCAGATACCCACCTTTGTATAAAACAAATGCGGCGATACCGGGTAACATTACAATTAACGGCATAAGTAATTTTAAAAAGCCTGCAAATAAAATACCTGTACGTGCAGTTTGCAGATCTGCTCCCAGCGCCCTTTGTGTGATGTACTGGTTACATCCCCAGTAATTTAAATTGATGATCCAGATACCGGCTAAATAAGAAAGCAAGCCGGGAAAAGTTATATACTTATCTATTTCGTTTTGAGCAGACTCCGGACCGGGCCGGGGAATAATCATTTTAAAATGCTCCGGCGCTTCCTTTAATAAAACTTTAAAACCGGCAACGGCATTTTGTCCTACGCCAAAATGTTCACTTACTGTTGTAAGCGCTATATAGGTAGTTACCAATCCTCCAAAAATAAGCACCGCCACCTGTATTACATCTGTATATGCTACCACCTTCATACCCCCAAGAGAAATCAGCAATGCAAATATTGCAAGGCCTACCATAATCACATGCAAATATCCACCACCTGCAATGCCATTAATGGCCACTGCGCCCAGATACAAAATGGAAGTAAGGTTTACAAACACATAAAGGAACAACCAGAATATTGCCATGATCAACGCTGTAGATTCATTGTACCTTGTTTTTAAAAACTGGGGCATGGTGTAAATCTTGTTCTTGATGTAAACAGGAATAAACCATATAGCGATAATGATCAAAGCAACAGCAGCAATCCATTCGTAAGCAGCCACTGCAATGCCCAAAAAAAATCCCTCACCACTCATACCAATAAATTGCTCGGCAGAAATATTGGAAGCAATTAAAGAAGCACCTATGGCCCACCACGTAAGGTGGCCTTCGGCAAGAAAATAAGCTTTAGCATCATGTTCGTCTTTTTTACGTTTCCTGTAAATACTGTAACCATAGCCGGCCACAATTATAAAGTAAATAATAAATACCATGTAGTCGGCAAAAGCAAGGTTCTTATTCATGCAGCAATGTTTGAGTTGGTTTTATAAAACTTTAAAATATATAATTGTTATGTAAAATCTTTGATTGTAAAAGATTAGTATCTAACCAGGATAAAATTCAATTATCTGTAAAATACTTCACTCCATCTCAATTCATTTTTGAATTGATAAATATCTGTTTTTTTTCCGATACGAACATATTCAATTCCGGCCATCTCTGCAAAGTCTTCCATATGCTCCGATACCAAACTCTGGCTATAGCCTGTGTGATGTGCGCCACCAGCCAGTATCCATGCGGCACAACCATCATTCATATTTGGATAAGGTTTCCATAAAACGCTTGCCACCGGAAGTTTAGGCAAATCATAAACAGGCGCTACTGCTTCCACTTCATTTACCAGCAAACGAAAACGGTTTCCCATATCAATAACAGAAGCATTTATAGCCGGCCCTGCAGCAGCATTAAATACCAGGCGAACAGGATCTTCTTTACCACCAATGCCCAGCGGATGTATTTCGCAGGATGGTTTATTGGCTGCAATACTCTCACAAATTTCCAGCATGTGCGAGCCCAGCACAATGGGATTTGCAGGATCAAAATGATAGGTATAATCTTCCATAAAACTATTGCCGCCTTTTAATCCTTTGCCCATCGTTTTCATAGCCCTTACCAGTGCAGCAGTTTTCCAATCGCCCTCGCCGGCAAAGCCGTAACCCTTGGCCATAAGGCGCTGCGCTGCAATGCCGGGCAATTGTTTCATACCATGCAGGTCTTCAAAAGTATCGCTGAAGCCTTTAAAATTTCCCTGCTCTAAAAAATACTGCAGCCCCAGTTCAATCTTTGCAGCATCACGCAGCGATTGATATTGCCTGCCATCTTTTTGCAGGCTGGCTGCTACATGATAACTGTCAAAATATTCCTGCGTAAGTTTATCGGTATCTGCATCGCTTACTTCATTAATTACTTTTACCAAATCGCCAATGCCATGTGTGTTTACACTGTAACCCAATTTTATTTCGGCTTCTACTTTATCGCCATCCGTTACTGCCACGTAGCGCATATTATCTCCAAAGCGAACAAACTTTGCACCCTGCCAATCGTTCCATCCTGCTGCAGCCCTTGCCCACACATTAATGCGTGCTGTTACATTTGCATCCTGCCAGTGCCCCACCACTACTTTTCTTTTTAAACGCATACGGGTCATGATATAACCAAACTCCCTGTCGCCGTGTGCACTTTGATTAAGGTTCATAAAATTCATATCAATATCAGCCCAGGGAATATCCCGGTTAAACTGTGTGTGCAGGTGAAGCAAAGGTTTATGCAAAATTTTTAAACCACCAATCCACATTTTTGCCGGAGAAAAAGTATGCATCCATGCAATGATGCCAATACAATTTTCAGAAGCATTGGCTTCGGCGCAAACTGCATAAATTTCTTCCGGCGATTTTACCGTGGGCTTAAACACTACGCTAACAGGTATTGCTGCATCTGCGTTTAGCGAAGTGGATATCTGCTGCGAATGTTCTGCCACCTGCCTCAGGGTTTCGTCTCCATACAAATGCTGGCTGCCGGTTACAAACCATACTTCTAATTCTTTTAATGATTTCATTTTTGCGCTGTATTATTTTATAATTTTTTTATTGCTGCCCGTAATAACTGTCCGGCCCGTGCTTGCGTTCAAAATGTTTTTTAATCAATGCATCTTTTAATTTTGGAGCATTAGGATTAATCTGTTCTGTTAATAAAGCCATCTGCGCTACGGTTTCCAGCACAGCACTGTTGTACACTGCTTTGGCAGCTGTTTTGCCCCAGGTAAAGGGCGCATGATTTGCCACCAGTATCATTTCCACTTCTTCATAACTCAGTTTTTTTTCTTTAAAACAATTCATGATCTGGAAACCGGTTTCATATTCATAATCTCCTTTTATCATTTCATCGTTCATGGGTGGCGCACAGGGAACATCTACTGTAATATGATCTGCATGCGTGGTACCAAAAACCGGTATGTCTCTTTGCGCCTGTGCCCATGCAGTAGCATAAACAGAATGCGTATGTGCAATGCCATTTATTTTTTCCCAATGCCTGTACAGCACTGCATGTGTTTTGGTATCGGATGAAGGGCGCAGTGTTCCTTCAATGGTGTTGCCATCAAAATCTACAATCACCATTTTATCTGCAGTGAGTTCTTCATAAGGTACGCCGCTCGGCTTAATGGCAAACAGTCCCAGGGCTCTGTCTGCGGCACTTACATTACCAAACGTAAACAGCACCAGTCCTGATTTTGGCAACTGCATATTGGCTTCAAATGCTTCTTCTTTTATATGTTGATACTTGCTCATAATTTTATGCATTAATTAAATTGGGCTCTATTGGCTGGGCAATTTGTTCTTCAATAAATCTACCCACCACTTTATAATGTTCAAAACGTTTTTGATAAATATCTACCAATGCCGGATTGGGCTCATACTGCAAATCAAATCCCTGGCCCATGGCATCCATTGCATCTTCCACTTTATTATACACACCTGCCGCTGTTGCTGCAAACATTGCTGCTCCCAATGCACAGGTTTGTTCGGACCGATGAATGCGGATGGGCATGTTTATCACATCTGCCATCATCTGCATTATGAAAGGAGATTTTCTTGCTACACCACCAAGACCGATCAATCCTTTTACCGGAATGCCCTGCTCTATAAAACGCTCCACAATTGCCTTTGCACCAAAGCAGGTAGATTCTACAATGGCCCTGAAAATGGCTACAGCATCAGTTCCCAATGCCAGGCCCGAAATAGAAGCTGTAAGTAACTGGTTGGCATCGGGCGTTCTTCTTCCGTTAAACCAATCCACTGCATATTCACTTTCTTCATTAACTTTTAATGCTGCAGCCAGTTTACTTAACTGAGGTATGATGGCATCTTCTGTTTCTTTAATTAATTTATCCATCGTATCTGCATCCACAATTGTTGATTGCGATAAAATATTTTGTAATGGCCAGGTGAGTATATTTTTAAACCAGGCATACGCATCGCCAAAAGCAGACTGTCCTGCTTCCATACCCATCATGCCGGGTATAACGGAGCCGGGTACCTGCCCGCAAATTCCTTTTATTAATTTGTCGCCCACTTCGTTAATGGGTGCTACCAGCATATCGCAGGTAGAAGTGCCCATAACTTTACTTAAATGATAAGGTTCTATCTGTCCGCCTACTGCGCCCATGTGTGCATCAAATGCGCCCACACCTATTACCACATCCGCCGGTAAACCCAGGCGTTCACACCATTCTACACTTATTACACCTGCAGGCTCATCGGCAGCATAACTATCTTTAAAAAGTTTTGTTGTAAATCCATCCAATACCTTATCTAAAGATGAAAAGAATTCGTTGGGAGGAAGACCGCCCCATTCTTTTGCCCACAATATTTTATGGCCTGCAGCGCACACACCCCGTTTCATTTGCTGCACATCATTACCACCGCATAATAAAAATGGAATCCAGTCGCAATGCTCCACAAATGAATAGATAACATTTCTTACCTGTTTATCTGCACGCAGCACATGCAGCAGTTTTGCCCAAAACCATTCTGAAGAATAAATACCCCCAACAAATTGCAAATATTTGTTATCAAATTTTTCTGCATGAGTATTTATTTCTGCAGCATCAGCTACAGCAGTATGATCTTTCCATAACACAAACATCGCATTCGGATTGTTTTCAAAACCCGGCAACAAAGCAAGCGGTGTTCCTGTTTTGTCAACAGCTACGGGTGTAGAGCCTGTGGTATCAACAGAAATAGCTTTGATATTTAATGCCACATCAGCCCCTGCCTTTGCTACACATTCTTTAATGGTAAATTCCAATCCTTCCACATAATCCAATGGGTGTTGCCTGAACTGATTTTCACCAGCGTTGCAATACCATTGTTTTTTCCAGCGGGGATAATAAAATATAGAAGAAGCCATCTCTTTGCCATTATGTGCATCTGCTATAATAGTTCTTACCGAATCTGTTCCGTAATCTACTCCTATTACATATGCGTTTGCTGTATTCATTTTTTATTTTTTAAAAAAATTATTGTAGCGATACTTTATATTTTGTAACCGTATGATATTTTTCTCCCGGCTTTAATAAGGTTGTTGGAAAAGCTGGTTTGTTGGGAGAATCCGGAAAGTGCTGAGTTTCCAAACAAAGGGCTGCATATTTATTGATGGCTTTTCCGTCACTTGTTTTGATGGTACCATCTAAAAAATTACCAGAGTAAAATTGCAGGCCGGGTTCTACTGAGTACACTTCTAATTTTCTTCCGCTAACGGAATCTGATAAGGTAGCAATCAATTCAAGGTCTTTAGACTTTCTTGATAACACAAAATTGTGATCGTAGCCACCATCTACTGCTGCAATACGTTCGCCAATTTTATGTGGTTGTAAAAAATCAAACGGCCCGCCTGCCACTGCTTTCAGTTCTCCTGTTGGGATTAATCCATTATCAACCGGTGTGTACTTATCTGCATTCACCTGCAATGAATGATCTAAAATTGTTTTAGAGGCATCGCCGTTTAAATTGAAATAACTGTGATTGGTTAAATTGACCACCGTTGCTTTATCTGCTTCTGCAGTGTAGTCTATCAGCAACTCATCATCATCTGTTAATGTGTATACAACCGTTACTTTTAAATTTCCGGGATAACCTTCTTCGCCATCTTTACTTAAATAGTTTAAGGTTAATGAAGCAGTACTATCTGCGGCAGGTGTGGCCTCCCATACTACTTTATCAAATCCTTTATTGCCACCATGCAAATGATTTTCGCCATTATTTTTTGCAAGCGTATAAGTTGAAGTATCTATTTTAAATGTTCCTTTTGCAATACGGTTACCATAGCGGCCAATAGTGGCACCAAAGTAAGGCGGTTTGGCAAGGTATCCGCTCAAACTGTCAAAGCCAAGTACGATGCTGCTTTTTACAGCATTTTTATCCCGCACCATCCACGATGTCAGGGTAGCGCCATAGTTGGTAATTTTTACTGTGGCTCCGCTTTTGTTTGTCAGGCTGTACAGGTAAACTTTTTTACCATCGGTTTCTCCCCAGGCGGCTTTGCTTACTTTTTGCAGCGTTGCTGCGGGTTCGTTTTTATTCTCTTTATCCCCTGTATTATTGCAGGCAGATAGTACAGTTGTGGTGATAATAAAAATTACGATTAAAGAATGTTTCATTATTTTATTTTTAGACATGAGTTATTTTTATTGGCTCTTGGTTTTTACAGCACCATTTCCATTAATAAGCACTGGTGATTCAATGCAGTTTAGTTAAGCGTTTTTTTGACCTCACCCCAACCCCTCTTTCCACCCCGATAGCTATCGGGGCAAAAGGAGAGGGAACTGGAATTTGTTTTTTTATAATTTAATTTTCCTTAACTAAACGGCATTGACTTGTTATTTCACATTATATTTTTATTTTAAGTAACCTTATCATTGCCGCTCTCAATTTTAAAAGCATTTAAAAGGTCATTTAGTTTATTCCTTCTGCTCCTCTTTCAGCTGGCGGGGCAGTATTCATACGGTACAAGCCGCCTGCATACAGCCTGATTACCGAAGCGAAAAAAATAAAAACGAATAATATTTGGGAGAACGGAGCATGATTTGCCTTACTAAATATATAAGTGCAGGCTTTGTTTACGGGGTAAACGTACTGCAGCCCCACTGCGGATTTTACATAAGTACAAGCTCTAATCATTTGGCAATTGTTTGGCGCAATAGAACTCCGGTTTATAAAAAATACGAAGCCCCATTTTTTTTATAAACCGAAACTAATATATTTATTTAAATAATTGTCATTTTTACATTTATTTTTAAAAATGAACATAAATTGTATTTTTATATTTATGAACCTGGTGGTTTGTACTATTTTAAACCCGCATTGCATATGACAAAATATCAAAAGCAAACCAGATTTCTTGCTGCAGTAGATTGTATTATCTTTGGTTTTGACGGACAAAAACTTAAGATACTGCTCATACAAAGAGGGCTTGAACCGGAAAAAAATAAGTGGAGCCTGATGGGTGGATTTATTCAGCCCGCAGAATGTTCAGATGAAGCTGCTGTAAGCGTTTTAAAAAGGCTCACAGGCCTGGAAGGTGTTTACCTGGAGCAGTTTCATACCTTTTCAGAACCAAACAGAGACCCTATAGAAAGAACCATCTCCATTGCCTATTTTGCTCTTATTGATACCAACCAGTACGAAAAACAAATTAGTGATGAGTATCACCCGGAATGGTTCCTGCTGAGTGAAATGCCCGATTTAATATTTGATCACAAAAACATGGTGGCCATGGCAAAGGAAAAACTGCGTTATAAAGCATCGCTGCATCCCATTTTATTTGAGCTCCTTCCCCCACGCTTTACCCTTCCTTTATTACAAAGCCTTTTTGAAGATGTATTTGAAACCAGTTTTGATACCCGCAATTTCAGCCGCAAAATAATGAGTACCGGGTTGCTTTTAAAACAAAAAGAAAAAGATAAAGGCAGCTCTAAAAAAGGGGCCTTCTATTATAAGCTGGATAAAAAGCATTATAAGAAAAACTTTCACAAGTTTCTTTATATAATACCCAATGCTGCGGGGAAGGGGTAAGGGGGGATTTTGGGAATACAGTAATTTTATTGCTCTGTTATAAATTGTAAAAATGAAAATGAATTTTAATAATAAAGACTGCTAAGAATAAAAATCCGTTAAGAGCATATTTAAAATTATATCTGAATTACAATAAATAACATGCACAAAATAAAAAAGCCGCTTTATTTCTAAAGCAGCTTTTGTGATCCCGCTGGGACTCGAACCCAGGACCCATACATTAAAAGTGTATTGCTCTACCAACTGAGCTACAGAATCGTTCCACTATTTTTTAATGGAGTGCAAAAATAGGGGCAAATAGCCTTTGCAACAAATTTTTTTAAAAAGATTTCATTATTTTATTCACTTAATTCTTCAATAGTTTGCAAACAGCAAAATATTGCACCTATTTTTGCTGATAATAATTTTTTATATGAGCGATTTTTTTAAGAACAAAGTGGTGGCTATTACCGGTGGCAGCGATGGTATAGGCAAAGCACTCATAGAAATATTACTGCCAATGGGCGCTAAAGTGGCCACCTGTGCCCGCAACCAGGATAAATTGTACGACCTGCAGATACGCCACTCTACCAAACCCCTGCATTGTGTGGTGGCAGACGTAAGCAATTACAACGATTGCAAACTTTTTATAGATTCTACCATTAAACAGTTTGGGGGTATAGATATTCTTATAAACAATGCCGGTATTTCTATGCGCACTTTGCTAAAAGACGCCGAGCTTGATGTTTTTAAAAAAGTGATGGACATTAATTATTTTGGTACAGTGTACTGCACCAAACTTGCATTAAACTCTATTATAGAAAGAAAAGGAACTATTGTGGGCGTTTCTTCTATTGCAGGTTACCGTGGCCTGCCCGGCCGCAGCGGTTACAGTGCCAGTAAGTTTGCACTTAATGGGTGGCTGGAAGCGGTAAGAACAGAGCTGATGGATGATGGCGTAAATGTAATGTGGGTGTGCCCGGGTTTTACGAGAAGCAATATCCGCAATGCAGCATTAAATGCAAAAGCACAGGCACAGGGAGAAAGCCCGCTTAATGAATCGGAACTGATGAGTGCAACTGAATGTGCAGGATACATTACCAACGCTATAGAAAAAAAGAAAAGAACACTGGTGCTTACTTTTAAAGGCAAACAAACTGTTTTTGTTAATAAATTTTTTCCTTCGTGGGCAGACAGGCTTACCCGCAACTTTTTCTTTAAGAATGGTAAGCTGGTGAAGTGAGGGGAAGGGGCAATGGTGAATGGGCAATGGTGAATGGTGAATGGTGAATGGGCAAAAAGCAATAGGCAATAGGCAAATGTGGTTCTTTGCGTTTCGTAATAATGATGTATGGGAATATTTTTTTGTATAATTGATATTACTGTTTAGATATGAATATGCATGCACTAATAATTTGACAATCGCCTTTTGCAATTTGCATATTTCAGATTGCTTATTGCTAATTGCCTATTGCATATTGCAAATTGCCCATTGCCTTTTACATATTGCAAACTGAACCATCTTTTTAACTAACATAATCTACATACTAAATACCTCATACTTAACAATGCCGTTATTAACCCTTACAAGCGATATAGGTATACACGATTTTATGCCGGGCGCAATAAAGGGCCAGCTACTTAATGCAAACAGCAGCTTTAATATTATAGACATCACCCACCTGCTTTCTCCTTTTAATTACCCGCAGGCAGCTTATGTGTGCCGCAATGCTATCCGTAATTTTCCTACCGGAACATTTCACCTGGTGCTGGTAAATTTATTTGATGAAAAACCCGAACATCTTTTACTTATAGAACATGATGGCCATTATATTGGCTGTGCCGATAATGGACTTATTACTATGATACTTGAAGAAGCCCCGCAAAAAGTGGTAGCGCTGGCACTGGAACAATCGCAGCAAAAAAATACGCTGTACTGTGTGAGCGTTTTTGCCCGGGCCTTTAATAAAATAATAGCCGGTGAAAATATAGAAGACATTGGCGATGCAGCAGTTTCTATAAAAGTAAAAAATCCTTTAAGGCCCATGCTGGGTACAGACTGGATAGAGGGGCAAATAATTTTTATAGATAATTTTGAAAACGTAATTGTAAATATTTATAAAGACGATTTTGAAGAACAGAGAAAAGGCAGAAGTTTTTCTATTGTTTTTATGAGAGATGAAAAAATAGATAAAATAAGTGAAACCTATGCCGATGTGCCGGAGGGAGAAAAGCTGGCCCTTTTTAACAGTGCCGGTTATCTTGAAATTGCTATAAACAAAGGTAATGCAGCAGGGCTGCTGGGCCTGCAGGGTTTTTCGGAAACGCTGCAGCAAAACCCACAGATAGCCGCATTAAATAACCGCCTGTTTTATCAAACAGTAAAAATATTTTTTAGCAATACATAATCAAATTCATCAATGGTAATAGTTAATGCCTGAAAGGCTAAACCCTCTGTAAAAATTTCTAAATCATTAATAAGTAAATACGCTTACAATTATTCAAACATAAAATAAATACAATGAAAAAAACTATCGTTGCCCTTTCTTTTTTGCTTATGGCAGCCAGCCTTAATGCGCAGATAAAAATGCCGGCACCCTCTCCCACACAAATCATAAAACAGGATTTTGCGCTGGGCAGTATAGAAGTTATATACAGCAGGCCTGTGGCCAAAGGAAGAAAAGTATTTGGCGATCTTGTGCCTTTTAATAAATTATGGCGCACAGGCGCCAATGCCGCCACCCTTATTAAGTTTACAGATGTTGTAGAAATAAAAGGCAAAAAAATTGATACCGGTTCTTACGTTCTTTACAGCATACCAGGTATTGAAAGCTGGGAAATAATTTTAAACAAAGGCCTCACCAACTGGGGAGTAGATGGCTACAAAGAATCGGAAGATGCAGTAAGGTTTAAGGTAGATGCAGGTAAAACAAATAACAAACTGGAAAGTTTTACCATGCAGTTTGCCGATGTAAAACCAGAGAGCTGTGTACTGCAGATTATGTGGGAAAAAACAGTCATCGCCATTCCCGTAATGGCAAGTATTAAAGAACGCATACGTGCACAGATTAATGCCGCAATGAAGACGGATAAAAAACCTTATTTCCAGGCTGCACAGTTTTACAACGATTATGATAACAATCCTGTAAAGGCGCTGGAATATGCTGGCAAGGCAGTAGAAGAAAATCCAAAAGCATTTTGGATATGGATATTAAAAGCACGTTTGGAAAAAGAAACAGGCAATAAAACAGCTGCTATGGAGAGTTCTAAAAAATCGTTAGAGCTGGCAAAGGAAGCTAAGAATGATGATTATGTAAAAATGAATGTAGAACTGCAGAAATCTTTAAAATAATATTTTTATCAGCCGGTAAGGCGGTAAGGCGGCGTACTATTGAGAATAGCATTTTATTTTTTTGCAAGAAAAAAAAGAACAGGCACAAAAGAAATTCTCTTTTTTTATCTGCGGCCTCTGCTCCTCTGCGTGGGAATATGGCACGCTGAGCGGCAGAGGGCGCAGAGCAAAGAGAACAAAGAGCAAAGAGAACAAAGAGTAAAGAAGAGCAAAGGTGGAATTTGAATTAGGATAAAATGCAAAAAATTAAAAGGGATTTTACATAATACGCCTTCCCGTCTTACCGGCAAAAAATATTTCACTATACCCGCATTCTCTCCTTCTTTGCCTGCTGCCGCACATTAAGCATTTGCAGTATGATGGCCAGTAATATAAATGCCAGGCCTAAAAAAAATCCTGGATGCAGCATTTTACTTTCATCAAAAAATATAAAAGCCAGTATGATGCCGTACACCGGCTCCAGGTTGTAAGTAAGATTAGCAGTAAAAGCAGATATTTTTTTGAGGGCATTTAACTGCAGGTCAAAACTAACCACGGTGCACAGCACTGCCAGTATCATGAGCCAGCCCCAATCCTGCATACTGGGTAAATAATAGCTGGCCGGAAAATGAGAAAGATAATAAGGTAACACTGCACTGAGCAATAATAAGCCTCCACCCAGTTCATACAGCGTAAGCGTTTTTGGTGTAAACCTTATAAGAAGTTGTTTATTAAAAACAGGAAACAGGGCACTGCCCACTGCAGATATTATTCCAAATAAAATACCTGTTTTATACTGCGGGTGAAAATCAAAAATGATATATATGCCGGCCATAGCCAGCAGGCCAAGTGCCAGCTCTGCCCACACCATTTTTTTACGCAGCAGGAGTGGCTCTAACAATGCAGTAAAAAAACCAGTGGCACTAAAACAAACCAGTGCTACCGATACATTGGCATATTTTACACTGCCATAAAACGTAACCCAATGCAGGGCAATAATAAATCCTACGCCTGCAATTTTAAACATATCCCTGGCGGGTATGCGTTGCAGTTGTTTTTTATACAGCAGCCAGGCACCCAGCACCAGCACGGTTATTAATATGCGGTACCACACCAGCATCCCTTCATTTAATAAAATAAGTTTGCCCAAAACAGCAGTAAACCCTGCTAAAAAAACGGCAATATGTAATTGTATAAAAGCTTTTTTCATTGGCGTTAAAGATAATGATCGCTGATTATATAGATGAACAGGATTTCGCTGATAGTTGATCGCTGATTATTATGATTAAAATGATTTCGCTGAACATTGTAATTGCTGATTATATTAATGAAACTGATTTCGCTGAACATTATATAAAAATTATTTATCTATGTAAAAAAAAACC
>JAYVGA010000086.1:0-10723 GCA_043772635.1 Chitinophagaceae bacterium | reverse complement strand
ATGAATCAGTATCTGAAAAAGAAAAAGAAAATGGAAGATAAAATACGTACACCCGAAGATGAATTTAAAAAAATGGTGCGGCGAAAAACCATCCGTTCTTTTTCTATTTTCTTTTTATTAATACTTGGGGCATTTGGAATTTACCGCTGGACGATTACACAACCGAAAAATGAAAATGCTTACGCGCCATTGCGAAAAGTATTGGATGTTAATTCAAAAATCTTTGCCAGAGGTTACGATAATCCTTCACTTGCCAAAGAGTTTCCAAAAAATATTGCAGCAGGAAGAGTTCGTGTAAATGGAAAGTATGGCTTAAAATCACCACTTGATTCGACCTTGTGGAGATTAAAAGTCGTTCGGTTTTCAAACTTAGCGCCATTGCCATCGGATACAATTGTAATTACTATCGATGAAATCAGAAAGCTTCCCAAAACAGAAGTAGTTTTTAATTTTAAATGTATAGAAGGATGGAGCCAGGTTACCCACTGGGCCGGCGTACGCTTCAGCGATTTTGCAAAACATTATGGCCTGCAGAACCAGACATATAAGCATTTTGCAGGATTGGTTACGCCGGATAAAAAATATTATGTAGGTATTGATAACAGGAGTATGATGCATATGCAAACCATTTTATGCTATGAAATGAATGGTGCTCCCTTACCTATGAACCAGGGTTATCCTCTGCGGTTAATAATTCCGGTAAAGTATGGTGTAAAACATCTGAAAAGAATAGGTTCAATATATTTTAGCAACCAGCGCCCACCGGATTATTGGTATGAAAGGGGATACGATTATTATTGTGGTTTGTAAACATATCATCTAACTATATTGAATTATTATCCTGGATTCTTTTAAAATAGTTTGCAAAAAAAAAATAATAACTGCCCTCATGCTCCTTTAAGATACTAAGCATTAAAGGAAGAAGCCTCCATCTAATTTGTTTATCTTTATTGCTGCAACATTTCCGTTATGACAAGAGAAGAAAAATTTATGCTGGAAGCCATTGCGCTCTCCTTAAAAGGGATTAATCAAAATGAAGGCGGGCCTTTTGGTTGTGTTATTGTAAAAGATGATATTATTATTGGCCGGGGAAATAACCAGGTAACCAGTACCAACGATCCCACAGCCCATGCAGAAGTGGTGGCCATAAGAGATGCCTGTAAAAATTTAAATAATTTTCAACTGGATGGCTGCGAAGTATATACCAGCTGCGAACCCTGCCCCATGTGCCTGGGTGCCATTTACTGGGCAAGGCCGGCTGTTATTTATTTTGCCAATAACCGCCAGGATGCTGCAGCCGCAGGCTTTGACGATTCTATGATTTATGATGAAATGAAAGCAGGTATTGAAGACAGAAAAATTCCTATTAAAAGTATTGGAAGAGAAGAAGCATTAAAAGTTTTTACTGAATGGAAAAACAAAACGGATAAAACTGTTTACTGATGCTGGTTTTTAATGGCAATAATTTCTGCCGCTATACTTACTGCAATTTCCCGGGGCGTCTGGCTGTTTATAGCCATGCCAATGGGCGTTTTTATTTTCGCTAAAATGTGCTCTTCTATTTTTTCATCCCGGTACACGGACAACAGCTTTTGCATTTTATATTTACTGCCCAATACACCTATGTATTTAAAATCGTTTTTCAGCAAAGCCCTCAGGGCAATATCATCTGTACGGTAACCCACCGTCATTATCACCACATACACATCATTGCCTGGCTTAATAAGTGTTTGTAAAAGCGCATAAGAATCTATGATGTGTTTTTCATGGGCAAAGCTGTTTTGCTGCATGGTATTTAAGCCATCCCTTTCTTCGTACACCTGTATGTAAAAATCAAGGCTCTTCATTAAACTGCACAAGGAAAGTGCACAATGCCCGCCGCCAACAATAACCAGCCGGTTTTTAAATCCTGTTTTTTCAATTAATAAAAATTCGGTTTCATTTTGCTGTTCAAATAAAAAGTTTTTAGCAGGTACTTCCTTGCTGAAACTTATGCCGGTATTTGTGAGTAGCAAACTTCCGTTTTCATTTTTTTGTAAGCTATGCAGCATTGTATTTATATGATGTTGATCCTCTTGCTGCACCCGGTACAAAAAAATAGTTTGCTCCCCGGAACAGATCATGCCGCTTTTATTTTTTCCGGGTTCTTTATCATGCTCCTGCCTGTAAATGCCTGCAGCTGCCAAAGGTTCTGCCAGTAAGGCCTGGGCCATTTGCACAAATTTATGTTCCATAATACCACCACCAATAGAGCCACAAAAACTATTGCCTTCTGCTACTGCCATTGTAAAACCCTGCCTGCCCGGGGAGCTTCCCTGGCTGTGCAATACATACAGCAGTATTACAGGACCCTGCGCAGAGAGTTTATCGTGTATGAATTGCCAGGGGTTCATGTTTAAAAAAATGAAATGCTGAAAAATTATTCTGTACTTTTTATGATAAAAGTTACGGAATATTCACAACCCATATCCGCTAAGATAAAAGCTGAATAAAGTTATTCAGTACAAGAGTGCCCATGAAGTTAAATTAAAATACATCTGCTGGTAACCAAAAAAAATATTTCATCTCCGGCATGAGCATGTAATATTTTCTTACCAGCCAATACCGTAATCTTCGCCATGATTAGAGCTTCCGCCCCAAAAACTTTTATGCTCCCAGTCAAACCAAATGGCATTTATGGGACCGCTTGTTCTGTCGTCAAAAGAAAGGCTGTAGCCCATTTGCCTTAATTCTTTTCGTACCCACTCCGATGTATTTTGGTGCAGCAATAAATTTCCGGGGCGGGGTTTGCGGTCTTCTGTTTTTGTACCACCCAGTGATAACCACAGTTGATTGCTGTTGATGTTTGCTGCTTCGCATGCTTCCTGCACATTCATTTTAAACTCTACTACATTTAAAAAAAATTGTAATAAATTTTGCTCCTGCGTATCGCCGCCCTGCACGGCAAAAGATAAAAATGGTTTGCCTTCTTTTAAAGCCATGGTGGGCGTTAATGTTACCCTTGGGCGTTTGCCTGGCTCTATTACATTAAACGGATTAAGGGATGCATCCAGCACAAAACTCTGCCCCCGCTGGCTCATACCCACACCTGTATTACCCGCAATGGTTGCTGGCAGCCATCCACCGGAAGGTGTGATGGAAACCACCCAACCTTCTGCATCTGCAGCTTCAACAGATGTGGTGCCGGCCCACAAACGTTCCATGTATGCCTCATCTGAATTAACTGCAGCAGGTGACACTTGTGCAACGCTTCCGTTTCTTATATCATGTGCCGGCATAAACCCGGGGCGGTTATTATTTGTTGTATCCAAAGAGTATCCCCGTTTTTTTAATACATCTACAAAGGGATTTATTTTTCCTTCAAATGGGTAAGGATCACCAGGACCAATATCGGGCATATTCCGCTCCATCCCCATCATGCCTGCCCGCTGCTTTGCATAGGCTTTGCTCAGCAACCCCTCCATGGGTTCAGCGGGTGGAAAGGCCGGATCGCCATAATAAAAATCCCGGTCGGCAAAAGTCATGTTCATGGTTTGATATAGTATATGAATATATTTTGTGCTGTTGTACCCCATATTTTTTAAATCAAAATTTTCCAGGATGTTAAGGCTTTGCAGCAGCATAGGGCCCTGCGTCCATTGCTGCAGTTTATACACTTCTATGCCTTTGTAATTTACATGCATGGGTTCTTCTTCTACCGGTTTCCATTTGGCCAGGTCCTGCATGGTAATTAACCCACCCTGTTCCTGGCAACCCCGTACAAATTCCTGTGCAATATCTCCTTTATAAAAACGGTCGTATGCCGCCATGATGGCTTCTTTGCGGCTCTTGCCCTTTTTTAATGCCTGCTGTTCGGCATCTGTCATTTTTGTAAGTGTTTCCAGCAAATCTTCCTGCACAAAAATTTCTCCCGCCTCCGGTGCCTCTCTTTTCTGGCCCAAATGTGTAAGAAAAACTTTTTTACTGTAAGGCCATTCTTTAATTTTTTGTTTGCCCCTTTCCATACTGTTGGCCGTTTGTGCATCTATAGGATAACCGGCAGCCAGCTCCATGCAGGGTGCCAGCACTTGTTTTAAACTCATGGTTCCATAATTGGCAAGCATTAAACAAAGGCCACCCACAGTGCCGGGTGTAACGGCGGCCAGCGGCCCATACTCAGGCGGAAAACTGTATCCTTTGCTTTTATAAAAATCGGCCGTGGCCCCTGTGGGTGCTACACCCAACGCATTTATGCCAATTACTTTTTTCGTTTTTGGATTATAGATAAGTGCCTGCGTTTCGCCACCCCAGCTTAATACATCCCACATAGTGCAGGTGGCGGCAAGCATGGCACAGGCAGCATCTACCGCATTGCCTCCTTTTTGAAAAATCATGCTGCCGGCAGTAGCGGCTAATGGTTTGCCGGTAATGGCCATCCATTGTTTACCATGCAGTACAGGTTTTTGCGTTTGCTGCGCAACAGTAAAAAGAGAACAGAGCAAACTGAATAAAAAAATAATAGGTTTCATGCTGAATGTTTTATTGTTTAAAGTTAAGGATAGAATAAAGAGTGTATTTAAAATTCTTAGAAAGTATTGTAGGGCACAGGAATGAACATTTTATTTTATGTATTTTATAAAAAATTATACTTTTTATAAAACTATTTTTGAGGACAATAAGGAACACTAGGGTTGTGAGACGCAGCATGCGCCGTTAAGTAAAAAAATTTATGTAAAAAATTTTCCCCAAGCAGGGATTAAAGCAGCTTTAAAATAGCTACAAAAAGCTGGATTGGTTTTTGAAAATTATAGATATCATAAATCAAAATTTAAAATCATGAAAAAATTACTTGCTATTATTATTGTAGCGTTAAGCTTTGCATTTACTGCCACTGCACAGGAAAAAGAAAAAGTAGAAGTTAAAAAAACAACAACAATAGCTCAAAAAGCTAAAAATCCATTTACCAAAAACAAACGTTACAAAGGATATAAGGTAAAACATAAATACCCATCCGGCCATAAGCATGTAAAAAAAGTAAATACCACTACCGGTGAGGTAAAAACTAAAACAGATAATTAAAAACACGTTGCCAGAAATAGTTGGTAAATCGTTTTTCGATAATGCTTAAAAGGGTTTCAATAAATGATATTGAAACCCTTTTGTATTTAAAATATTTTGTAAACATATTGCAGCACATTAAGGTTGTTGTTTAGAGATAATTGGACAATACATTCAAAAAAACAGCAGTAACCGGGCAAAACAGTAATGATTAATTATTTTTTAAATGCCCACACAGCTCCAAAAAAATCTATCAGGCATCACTCATCTCACCATAATGCTCCACTGCCTCTATAAAAAATAAAATAATAAAACTATCTCCCTCCTGTTGCACACCAAAAGGTTTCTGTATATTTAGTAAGATAAATGCATAGAAAAATATATGTATTTTTTAAACCCTGCAATTATGAAAAAAGCCATCTCCATCAGCATCATTTTTATTGTATTTTTTTTAAACGGTAAAACACAGCATCATGTATTTGAATATGGTTTGCATGGCGGAATAAATTTTAATACTGCACATGGTACGGCTATTAACAAAGATGCAGCCGGCAATTTAAGGGGCATAAATATTGGCGGCTATGTAAAAAGAAATATATCAAACAGCTTTGGGGTAAAAGCCATGCTGCAGTACGAACAAAACGGCTGGGCTTACCGCTCGCTTACATTTGAAAATGCAGATAGTACAGGTTTAAGCAAGGGTGATGTTTTAATTAAATTAAATTATTTAAATCTGCCGGTAGTGGCAGAATATTCTTTTGGAAATAAAATTAATTTTTATACCCATGCCGGTTTATTTTTTGGCGTGCTGCTAAACAATAAAATGATTACCAAAATAAAAAACCAGGAACCGCCATATACGGTTACAACAACAAACAGTTCCAACTCAAAAAAATCTGCAAACTATGGAATAGCCCTTGGTGCAGGAATACAGGTACCCCTGCGTTCAAACATAAAACTAAGTATTGGCCTGCACAATAACCTGGGGCTGGTAAATATTAATAAATCATCGGAGGGTCAATCTGCCAGTTCTATTAAAACAAATTCTTTTTCTATATTGGGTGGTATTGGTTTTACGCTTTAACTTATACAGCAGGGAAAGAATTTTTTTGGAAGGAGGAGTGTATTATACAGCAGAGGTAATATAATGCAATCTTTTAAAGAAAGCCGGGAGGCGATAATCTTTGGCCCATCTGCAATAGAAGATACCGGTATTAATGGAATAATTTTTGAACTGCTCCAGGAATATTTTTTAAAACAAATGTTATGGCAAAAATTAAAATGATTTTTGTGGCTGTATTATTTTGTGCACTTGATTTTTTTTCGTGCAGCGCACAACCCTACAGCCCTTTTGCACCGGAAGCCGGTAATTATACAGGAAGTATTACCGGTGTTGCAGCCGGTTATCAGTACGGTTATAATGCTGCAACAGGTTTTGGTATACAAAATACTACGCAGATACAGGTAACAAAAAGCCCTTTTGGAAATTTAGTAATTACAAACACCGGTAATAACAAAGGCAAGTATGTTTTTCCATCAGTTAAAGATTGGGCAGGCACATGGCAATATGACGAAGCAAATGACAAACTTAATTTTACCGGCATATTAAAAGATGCCATTAATTATTATCATGCCGGCAAAGGTTTTTATACCCTGCAGCTTGACCTGGAAAAAGATAAAACAAACAGCCAGCGTGTTATTTACAGTTATACAAAAAAAGCAAGCAAAGCATTTCCTAAACAAACAAATGCAAATGGAAATTTAAGCGGCAGTTTTACCATTAAACCAGATGGAGCATCTATCGCTTTTTTAGATGCCAAAACTGCAGGCATAAAAGAATCGTTTACCGGAAAATTAGCGGCTACCAATGCAAACCATACAACATTGGCTGTGGGTTTTAGCGATGATGCACATTATTACCAGATCACTGTTTTTGATGCTAAAGGAAATGCAACGGTGTACAATCCCGAAAAAATAAAATCATGGAACTGGGATTTTCACAGTTACCAGTTTGGTATTTTAGCCATTGATAATACTACCGTGGCACTCCTGGGAAAAATGAGTGATAAGTTAGCGGATTTTAAATACAGCCCCGGCGAATATGTTATTGCTGCAGGTAATATTAAAACAGGACAATTACTGGGCACACTGCCCATTGAATATAACCGCTATGTAAAGCCTGCATTTTTGCCCGATGGCAGATTGCTGTACAGCCCAAAGGAAGGTGGGATTGCTGTTAGCGACGCAAAATATAACAGTAGTAAAATAATTTACAGCAATCCTGTAAACGCCCTGGCAGCATCACCTGATGGAAAAAAAATTGCAGTGTCTGAAGGATTATTTTTGTACACCATTAATACAGACGGCACAGAAAAAAAACAGTTGTTGTGTAATGGTGAACCTTTTGAAGCAGATAAGGCGGAGAACATGTCGGACATTTGTTGGTCGCCGGATGGAAAATATATAGCCATCAGTTATGGTTCATCTGCATACAATATTGTAATTGTACCGCTTGATGGCAGTAAATATAGATTTATAAAAGATGAATATGGAGAAGTGCTGCAGCAAAAAAATCCGTTGATGAGCTGGCATTAATATTTTTTTGATTTGCGCAGTTTTAAAAAAGGCTATTTGTAGTCTTAGATTTTAAAAAGCCGATGGCGGCGGCTTACCCTTACAAAACTATTTGGTTGTATATGCTGCCTGTCTCCTTACAGTAACAAATTGTTTGAAAATCGTAATCATCTCTTTGATCTTAGTTATAAAAAATTTACAGCGTAAAGTTTCTTTGCATTTATAAATGATAAAGCAATATCAACGGATTTATAAAATTATTTATTCTCATCTTAATTTTTTCTGAAATGAATGCATTGGCGCAATCAACAACCGAAACAGAAATCCTAAATTTATCTACAGAAAAATTCAGATGGAAAACAGAAGGAAAGATAGACCTGGTGGCTGATTTGTTTGATGATGAATTGGTATTTGTGCATATCACGGAAATATTACTACCAAAGGCGAATGGATAAATCAATTAAAATCGAAAAGTTTTGTGTATAACAAAATAGAATTAAAAGATGCATCTGCAAAAGTATATGGAAACACCGCTGTATTGGCAGGCAAAGCTATCTTTACTGTTAATGGCGGCAGCGTATATAAATTAGTTTACACAGAAGTATATACAAAGAAAAACAACCAATGGAAATTAGTAAATCTTCATACTACTTCCGGATATTTTTAAAAATAAAAATTAAAAAAAATGAAAACAAGAAAACTGGGAAACGCATTGGAAGTTTCCGCCATTGGGCTTGGCTGCATGGGTATGAGTTTTGGTTATGGTCCTGCAGGAGATAAAGATGAAATGATAAAAGTAATTCGTGCCGCTGCAGAACAGGGCGTTACTTTTTTTGATACAGCAGAAGTGTACGGTCCTTTTATCAATGAAGCATTAGTGGGTGAAGCATTAGAACCCTTTAAAGGCAAAGTAGTAATTGCTACCAAGTTTGGTTTTAATTTTCAGGATGGAAAAATAGCAGGAGTAAACAGCCGGCCGGAAAATATTAAGGCTGTTGCAGAAGCTTCATTAAAAAGATTAAAAGTTGACATGATAGATTTATTTTATCAGCACCGTGTTGATCCCAATGTTCCTATTGAAGAAGTAGCCGGCACTGTAAAAGATTTAATTCAGCAGGGAAAAGTAAAACACTTTGGATTGTCGGAGGCTGGTGCCAATACCATCCGTAAAGCACATGCCGTGCAACCCGTTACTGCATTGCAAAGCGAATACTCTTTATGGACAAGACAACATGAAAGAGAAATTATTCCTACCATTGAAGAATTGGGAATTGGATTGGTTGCTTTCAGTCCGCTTGGAAAAGGATTTTTAGCAGGTAAAATAAATGAAACTACAAAGTTTGCCGAAGGCGATATTCGTAATACTTTGCCGAGATATACCGAAGATGCCCGGGTTGCCAATAAAGCTTTGTTAGATTTACTGCAGCAATTTGCAACAAAAAGAAATGCCACTACTGCACAAATTGCGATAGCCTGGGTGCTGGCACAAAAGCCATGGATTGTTCCCATACCCGGCACAACAAAATTGCACCGCTTATATGAAAATAACGGAGCCGCCACTATTGAATTATCCAAAGAAGAATTGCAGGACATTGAAAATGCATCTGCACAAATAGAAATAACAGGTACACGATATACTGAAGCAATGGAAAAATCAACAGGGTTATGATAACACTATCACAGTAAAAATTAAGATTGGTTTTTGGGCACACTATAATCCTTAGATTATTATTTTTGCAGAGCCTGAAAATAAACTATCCGGGGCTCGGATGATAAAGGACATTGCCGCTGTTATTTTCCTGTTTAATTCCCATAAAGAAATTTTGTCAGAAAAAAAGATAACTATAATTAAAACATCCTTAATTTTAAAGAACAAGATTATCCGATTTATAATTTCCTTTCGGCCTCGTATTTTTTGTTCAAATAAATATTTTACAAAATGAAATTTTTACTGCTGTTGTTTTCTTTTGTCTTGCTGTGCACAGGGATATTTGCCCAAAGTTTTAAATCTATTTTTAATGGTAAAGATTTAACGGGCTGGACCAATAACGGCACAGAAAAATGGTATGTAGAAAATAAGGAACTGGTTTGCGAAAGCGGGCCCGATAAACAATACGGATATCTTTCTACCAATAAAAATTATAAAAATTTTGAACTTACCCTTCAGTTTAAACAGGAGGCCAATGGTAACAGTGGCGTATTTATCCGTTCCACAATTGAAGGCACAAAAATTAGTGGCTGGCAGGTAGAAGTGGCCCCAGCTAATAAACATACCGGTGGCATTTACGAATCTTACGGACGTGGCTGGTTAATACAGCCTAAGTCAGAAGATGAACAATGGTTAAAAACAGGCCAATGGAATAAAATGAAGATTGTAGTAATTGGCGATGAAATTACCAGCTGGTTAAACGGTCATAAAATGGTTTACCTTAAAGATGAAAAAATTGGAAAGGGGCAAGGCTTTATTGCCCTGCAGATTCATGATGGCGGAGGAATAAAAGTGAGATGGAAAAAAATAAAAATTAAAGAACTGGATTAATACAAACTTATTTAGAGTTATTAAATTTCCTGATTTTTTAACTCACTGGTAATTATTTTGCCATAAGTTTCCTGAGGTATAATAGTCTGGCTTTAAAAGATCAGGGAACAAATGCAGAATTTACAGTAGTACAAAAGTTTAATCAGGGCTCCTTCCCGCAATCGGGCTGTATTCCCTGCCCGTCCGGCAGACGGGGATTTCTGGTCGCCTTTTTTGATTCTTTTTTGGCGAAGCAAAAAAGAACAAGATATTTGTCAACATTTATATTTCTAAAATTTGGTAAAAGTTCAGCACGTTAATAATTAATTTACACAGCATAAATTTTATTTAATGAATAACAACACCGGATCATCACGCAGAAACTTTATTAAAAAACTGGCAGTGTCTTCCGCTGCTGTTACAGTTGGTGCAAATTTGTATGCTGCAGAAAATAAAAATATTTATTTTGAAAAGCTGAAACGAACACCGCCTGGGGCCAATGATAAAATAAATATTGCATTAATTGGTGCCGGTGGTATGGGTACGCAGGATGTACTTACTGCACTTAAAGTTCCCAATACAAAAATAGTGGCC
>JAYVGA010000085.1:0-5071 GCA_043772635.1 Chitinophagaceae bacterium | reverse complement strand
CGTGGCCGGTGTCCCCACCGGCCACTTTTGGCCACATAAGAAATTCATACAATCATTTCTAAAGAGCTTCTAAACAAAAAAAAGTTTGCCTTAATTTTAAAAACAAAAGTTGATGGAGCATCTAACCGATGCTGTAGAGCAGAAGTAAAAAAAATAGTATTTGCTTTCTGGTTATTAATTTCAGGATATCATTTAACTTACAATACCTTTTCTACTTTTAAAAATTAAAAGCCGTTGCATGAAAAAAACAGCCAACCAAAAAAACGATACGCCGCAATCACGCCGCCGGTTTATAAAAAATGCCTTAGCACTTGGTGTAGGATTTTACATTGTTCCCCGGCATGTACTGGGCGGTAAAGGGTTTACAGCTCCCAGCGACAGGCTGATAGTGGCAGGCATTGGTGCAGGTGGCAAAGGAGAAAGCGACCTGGATATGTTTTTTAAAAGTGGCCGGGCAGAAGTAGCTTTTTTATGTGATGTAGATGAAAGGCAGGCGGTAAACAGCCGTAAGCGTTTTCCCAAAGCAAAATTTTATAAAGACTACCGGGAAATGCTGGCAAAAGAAGGAAAACATTTTGATGCAGTAAGTGTGAGTACGCCCGACCATAACCATGCGGTGCAGGCAATAGCTGCCATGCAAATGGGTAAACATGTGTATGTGCAAAAACCATTGTCGCATGATATTTACGAAGCTAGAATGCTTACTGAAGCTGCAGAAAAATATAAAGTAGTTACACAAATGGGCAACCAGGGAGCCAGTGGCGATGGGGTGCGCCAAATGATGGAATGGTATAATGCAGGTATAATTGGCGAGGCAGAAGATATTTATGTGTGGACAGACAGGCCGGTATGGCCACAGGGTATTGCATGGCCTGCGAAAACCGCAACAGCACCTGCAGAAATAGATTGGGATTTATGGCTGGGTACTGCTCCTTACAAATCTTATGTAGATGGGATAGCTCCCTTTAACTGGCGTGGCTGGTGGGATTATGGCACCGGTGCTTTGGGAGATATGGGCTGCCATCTTATTGAACCTGCTTTTAGAGTGCTGGGCCTTGGTTACCCAACGGCTGCTAACTGTAGCGTAAGCAGTTTTTATACCGGGCCTTTTGTAAGAGGATATTTTCCGGATAGTCCGCCGGCAGCCTCACATGTAACCCTGCTCTTTGCTGCAAAAGAAAAAGGAAAACATATAACCATGCACTGGATGGATGGCGGCATACAACCGGAGAGACCCGAAGAGCTGGGCGCAAATGAAATGATGGGTGACGGAGGCAACGGGGTAATTATTGCCGGCAGCAAAGGCAAAATGATGTGCGGCACTTATGGCGCCAACCCAAGGCTGCTGCCACTTACAAAAAACAACGAAATAAAAATACCGCAAACAATAGCCAGAGTACCCAACGGTGCAGAGGGGCATTATGCCCAATGGGTAAATGCCTGCATTGCGGGCCATGGGAGCAAAGAAGCCAGCCAGCTTAGCGCTCCATTCAGCATTGCAGGCCCGCTTACCGAAACGGTATTGATGGGCAACCTTGCCATACGCAGTTACGATTTTCAGGAAAAGGCTGGCGAAAAAATAAAATATCCCGGGCGTGGTATTCAGTTGTTGTGGGATGGCCCCAACATGAGAGTAACCAATTTTGAAGCAGCAAATCAATTTGTGAGAAGGAAGTACAGGGAGGGATGGGGAAAATAAAATTTAATGAGATATCATAATTTCCATCCTCTGTTTACCAGGTATGGTTTACAGCTTTTGCAAAATCCTGTTTCTTCATTTGTAGGGTTACCTCCTTCTGCATCTCTCATAAGGCAGGTTTTTACAGCACAGTGAGGTAAGCCTTCTGTATGCCCCAATTCATGAACAGCCACTTTAAACAGCTGCATATTTTTTTCTGTTTTTGAAACCCTAAAAGCCGATGCTACACAGGCCTGCCCCGGGCAAAAAGCAAGTCCCATTACACCCCAGTCTGCATATTTATTTTTACTGGTGCTGATATCTTTATTGGTTAAACCAATACTTACACAATCCTGAGGTGTTTGGTCTCTTAAGAACCGTATAAGCGAATCTGCCCGGTACCTGTTTCTTGGTTTATAAAACGCAGAGCCGGGCAATGCAATGGTTTTTTTTAATTGAATATGAGGATACACTTTTACGAGTTCACTTACTACATATAATGCATCCTGATTTGTGATACCGGTAAAAGGCTGAACATAGACGATCTTTAGTGGCTTTGATTTATTGAGAGACTCCTGTTGCTGACAGGCGAAGAGTGAAAGTGGAAGGAACAGTAAGGTTTTGAATTGCATAGAAAAGACATTTAAAGATTTCCCTTTATTTCAAATACAGTTTTTGCCTTTTACTTCAAATGATTCCATCCCTGCGCCACCAATGCATGTTTATTACCGGCACGGGTTATTAAATGTTTTCCTTCGGCAGCCTCTGTTATATAACCAATAACTGTTACAGAAGGATTGGTTTTTACTTTTTCATAATCGGCCTGCGAAACGGTAAACAACAGTTCATAATCTTCTCCACCACTAAGTGCACAGGCAGTGGGATCTAATTGTAAGGTGTAGGCAAATGCTTTGGCTTCATCGTTTAGCGGTAATTTATCTTCGTACAATACACAACCGGTATTGCTTTGTTTGCAAATGTGCATCATATCGCTGCTAAGGCCATCGCTAATGTCCATCATGCTGCTGGGTTTTAATTCTGCTGCTGCAAAATATTCTATAATATCTTTTCGGGCTGCTGGTTTTAGCAGGCGGCCTACAATATAGGATTGTCCTTCCAGGTCGGGCTGGGCACCGGTTGTTTCAAATATTTTTTTTTCTCTTTCCAGTAAAGTAAGGCCCAAAAAAGCACCACCCAGCTCTCCGCTTACGCAAATTAAATCGTTGGGCCGGGCACCACTACGTTTTACAAAATTATCCGGGGCCACTTCGCCTATGGCAGTTACACTTATTACAAAACCTTTTTGAGAAGTAGAAGTGTCTCCACCCACTAGGTCAACCCCATGTTCTTCGCAGGCTGCGTATACGCCGGCATAAAATTCTTCCAGCGCTTCCACGCTAAGGCGGTTGCTGAAACCTATGCTGAGCATTACCTGCGTGGGTATGGCATTCATGGCATAAATATCACTAAGGTTTACAATAATACTTTTGTAGCCTAAGTGTTTTAGTGGTGTATAAGACAAATCAAAATGAATACCCTCCAGCAATAAATCTGTAGACATTACTGTTTGTCTTCCAAAATGATCTATCACTGCCGCATCATCGCCTACACTTAAAATGGTAGAAGCATTTTTTGTTTCATTGTTTTTTGTAAGATGATCTATCAAACCAAATTCGCCCAATGAGGATATTTCTGTACGTTGTTCCATGTTTATTTTTTTTACCACCTGCACTAAGAGCGCAAGTGAATTTTTTACTGCAGAGGTTAAAAAAATCTGAACAGGCAGCATTTTTAATTTGCGCCAGTTGTGTACTATGATACTTCTCCACCATTTACCACGGCCCTTAACTCATCATGAATTTTTCCGTTGGTAGCAAGAATGTGCGGCTGGTACGCAGAATAATAATCACCATTAAAATCTGTTACTTTACCCCCGGCCTCTTCTATTAATAAAAAACCGGCAGCGCTATCCCATGCCTGTAATTTGTGTTCGTAAAAGCCATCAAATCTTCCGGCGGCTACCCAGCAAAGATCTATTGCTGCACTGCCCAGCCGTCTTACCGGAATACCCTTTCTTATGAGTTTATCAAAAACCTGCAAAGGCCCATTGGGGGCATCAAGATAAGTATAGGGAAACCCGGTGACAAGGCAACTTTTTATAAGCTCCGTTTTACTGCTCACCGATATTTTTTTACCGTTAAGTGTTGCACCCATACCTTTTTCTGCCAAATAAAATTCGTTTAGTATGGGCGCATGCACCGCACCTAAAATCATCTTCCCGTTTTTTTCCAGCCCAACGCTTACACAACAAAGCGGAATACCGTTGGCAAAATTTACTGTACCATCAATGGGATCTATTATCCATTTGTATTCGCTGTTGGTTTTTATTTCACCCGTTTCTTCGCTCAGGATAAAATGATCGGGATATTGTTGTTGAATAATATCTATTATGGCTTTTTCTGCAGCATGATCGGCTTCTGTTACAAGGTTGTTCATGCCCTCTTTGTTGGAAATTTTAAATTCGCCGTTAAAATAATGTTGCAGCTGTGCAGCACCCGCTTGCACTGCATGGAGTAAGGTTGTTTTTAGCATGCGGCAAAGATAAGAAAGTCAATGTCGAATATTAGATGTGGCGTATGTAGAATATTGGATGTGGGGTAATGTCGAATCTGAGATATCGAATGTTTTGGAAAGTGAAGTATAAGTGCTGATTTAAAAATTTTTAAAAAGATTCCTCTGCATTTTACACATTATTTTATATTCGATATTCGCTATCCGGCATCATTAAATGCTTTTTCATTTTGAAGACTCAATTAAATCCTCGTATTTCGTGCACAAATAAAATTTGTTTTGCAGTTATCCATCATCATCGTAAACTATAATGTAAAATATTTTGTGGAGCAATGCCTGTATGCTGTGCAAAAAGCATGTGAGGGAATTGAGGCCGAAGTATTTGTAGTGGATAATAATTCTACAGATGGAAGCAGGGAATATTTAGAGAGCAAATTTGACTGGGTAAAATTTAGATGGAACAGTAATAATGATGGTTTTGGCAAAGCCAGCAACAGTGTATTAAAAGAGGCTGCCGGCAATCATATATTATTTTTAAACCCCGATACTATTGTGCCGGAAAATTGCTTTAAAAAATGCCTGTTGTTTTTTGGAGCTCACAAAAACTGCGGAGCACTGGGTGTGCGCATGCTGGATGGAAGCGGGCGTTTCTTAAAAGAAAGTAAAAGAGGATTTCCTTCTCCGCTCACTTCTTTTTTTAAGATCACCGGCCTTTCTGCATTGTTACCTTCATCAAAAACATTTGCTCCTTATTATGCCGGGCATTTGCCACAAAAAGAAAACAACGAAGTAGAAGTACTTGCAGGTGCCTTTATGATGCTG
>JAYVGA010000084.1:0-8864 GCA_043772635.1 Chitinophagaceae bacterium | reverse complement strand
CAAAAAATTAAATTAGAATTACTCATGCAATAAAATAAGTTCGCACTCGCTGAATTAAAATTTTTCCCCTGCACCTGCACATGTGAATTTGCCGGGAAATTATAAATTTTAGTATAATGCTGCATAAATAAATTCGTACCAAAAATTGTTCTTAATTATTAGTAAAGCATATATTGCAGAAAAGATCATATTAACATAACAATGAACAACACAACTCAAAAAAAAATGCTGTTATTATGGGGCTTAATTTTTGAAGAAGATACATATATAAATTAACTGATGACTAATCATCAAATACAAATAATAGCAGAAGCAAAGAGGGTAGTTACCAATATTATTGAGAATGAGGTATCACCTCTCTTCGTTTTTCACAACATTTACCATACCCGGGATGTGGCCCGTTCGGTTGAGTTGCTGGCCGGCCATTCTCAATTAAGTGATTCAGATAAATTTATCGTGCATGTTTCTGCCTGGTTTCACGATACAGGTTTTAGTGCCGGCCGGGTGGAAGGCCATGAAGAGGAAAGCATAAAACTTGCTACACAGTTTCTTAACGGGTACAAGGCAGACACGGAAACAATCAACCTGGTTTCGTCCTGTATTCATGCTACCCGAATGCCGCAAGCTCCCAACAACCTGCTTGCAAAAATAGTATGCGATGCTGATTTGTATCACCTGGGCACGAATGCCTATCTTGAGTGGAGCAACCTGCTGAAACAGGAACTTGTGCAGTATCATAAAAATGATATTTCAGATGAAAAATGGCGGCAAGACAATATCGGGTTTTTAAGAAAACATCATTTTTGCACAACGCATGCCCAACAAAACCTTGAACCTGTAAAACTGAGATGGATAAAGCATTTGGAGTATACTCAATCTACTGCCATCGTGGGTGGATAAGTTGCCGCCTTTGCCGCCGTGGGTGCCTGCCGCTACTTGGTCTCCGACCAGCAGCAATAGAGCCGCCACGAGTCAGTCGTATTTGCTAAATTAGAGGAAGCTATTATAAAAAGTTAGAGTGGCTTTGCGCAGCCCGCTGGTGGGAGATCAAGCGGGGGGCATTTTCTGAGTAGGGTAATTCATTCGTTACCGCCTTGGGTAGTTGCCGGCGTTTGGTCTCCGACCAACGCCTTTAGCAGAGATCACAAACTTTCATTAACAATTAAAATAAATCTTTAATCTTCATAGTACTTTATAAACTGGAGAGTGTGACTCGTGCAGCCCGTTGGTCGGAGACCCCGAAAAAATCGGGGCAGGCCACATCGGGGGCTTCTGCTGATTAGGAGAATTCGTTAGATTAGTTAGACAGTAATTTTGCCACAGTGAGTTACTGCTAACATCTCGTTGCCGCCGTGGGTTGCTGCCGGCGTCTGGTTTCCGACTAACGCCTTTAGCCGACAGCATAAACTTTCATTACCATAAAAAATAAATCACTTTAATCTTTTAATTTTTTTGCAAGGCTGTGTATTTGGCTTTGTGCAACCCGTTGGTCGGAGACCCCGAAAAAATCGGGGCAGGCCACATCGGGGGCTTCTGCTGATTAGGTGAGTTAGTTAAATTAATTAGGCTGTTATATTGTTGCCGTCATGTGTCGTTGCCGGCGTTTGGTCTCCGACCAACGCCTTTAGCTGAGAGCACAAACTTTTATTACTACAAAAAATAAATCACTTTAATCTTTTAAGTTTTTTTGTTAAGCTGTATGATTGGCTTTGTGGAGCCCGTTGGTAGGATACCAAACTGGGACCTTTGCTGAGTAAGCAGGTTCGTTAGGTTAGTAAAAAAATAATTTTTGATTGTGATGCAAAAAAAAGTAAAAGTATTTTGTAGATTAGGGAGATAAAACATTATATCCCCGACATTTTCCTGATTTTTATACAGCAACAATTAATGGCTGGTAACAATTATTTGCCTTTGCACAACATGGTTCCCCGTTATTATTTTAATATTCTTTATAGCTCACCTCAATTCGCTATTGTGCTGCCTCTATTTTTTTTTAATTTTATATGCATTAAAACTTACGCAACATGAAAAGTTTATTAGTTATTTTATTATTTACTTTTTCTGCTTTATTGGTAACTGCACAAAATGTAGGTATTGGAACTGCCAGCCCATTAGCAAGGCTTCATGTAGCGGATAGCAGTGTGTTGTTTGCAGCAGCGGGTGTGGTGCCGTCTACAACCGGTAAACCACCGGCAGAAGGTGCAGGCCGGCGTATGATGTGGTATGCAGACAAAGCTGCCTTTAGAACGGGCTATACCTCCACTAATATGTGGGATAAAGATAGTATTGGCAGTCATTCTTTTGCAGCAGGTTTTAATACAAAGGCAACAGGCTTTGCTTCACACGCCATGGGAAATCAAACAACTGCCAGTGGACCATCTTCTATAGTTATGGGATTTAATTCAATAGCCCGTGGAGATATTGCCATAGCCATGGGAAATTTTACTGCAGCCAATGGAAACTCTTCCACAGCAATGGGTGCCGGTACAATAGCAGGTGGATATGCATCAACCGCAATGGGATATGGTTCAGTTGCTAATAGTAATACTGCAACAACGATGGGGAGGTTTACCAATGCAACAGGTTATGCTTCCACAGCAACGGGAGATAGCAGCGAGGCATCGGGTGCTATCTCTTTTGCAAGTGGATTGCGCAGCAAAGCAAGTGGCGATTATGCTACTGCAATGGGGTATTTAAATGTTGCCAGTGAAAATGCTTCAACCGCTATGGGAAATCAAACAACTGCCAGTGGAAGTTCTTCAACCGCAATGGGATTTAATTCAGCCGCCAGTGGAGGTATTGCCACCGCCATGGGAAATTTTACAATAGCCAGCGGACACTCTTCAACAGCAATGGGTGCCGGTACATTAGCTGCCGGGTATGCATCATCCGCAATGGGATATAATGCCAGGTCATTGGGTTATGCCGGCACAGCAATAGGTATGAATAATAATCCTATGTTATTAAGCGGGCAGAGCGTAGCTACAGCCAGCACTCCTCTCTTTATTATTGGCAATGGCGATAATACCGGCAGTTTAAGTAATGCCATGATTGTTTTAAAAAGCGGCAATGTGGGCATTGGTACAAATGCTCCAAAAACTAATCTGCATATTGAAGGTGGCACTGATGCCAGCTTATCAGACAACTCCGGTTACCTGGTTACAGGAAGTGTAACCAGCACCAATATAGTAATGGATAATAACGAAATACTGGCCAGGAATAACGGGGCGAATGCTACGCTCTTTTTTCAAAACAGCGGTGGTGCTTTGGAAACAGGCGGTACGGCATCCAAACCTGGCGGCGGCAGTTGGTTGGCCATAAGCGATGCAAGAATGAAAGAAAAGCTGCAACCCTATAGCGATGGTTTGGAGAAATTGCTGCAAATAAATCCTGTGTATTTTAAGTATAACACACTGAGTGGTTACAACACTGCGGCGCAACATATTGGTGTAGTGGCCCAGGAGTTGCAACAAGTGGCACCTTACATGGTGGGCACATTTACAAAAAATAATACCGAGTACCTGAATGTAGATAATACAGCAATGACCTACATGCTTATTAACGCAGTAAAGGAACAGCAAAAGCAAATTGAATTGCTGACACAAAAAATAAAAGAGCTGGAGGTGAAAAGATAGGGGGGAATTAAATTTGTTAGACTAATATCTTGCCGCAATGAGACGTTGCCTGCGTTTGGTCTTAGACCAACGCATTTAGCAGAGCATAAACTTTGATTACCATTAAGAGTATTTCTCTAAACTGTAAAGTATTTAAATCTTGTGTTTGGCTTTGTTAAGCCCGTTGATAGGAGACCAGAGAATTTAGAAGCAGGGTTGGAAATTTTTAGATAGATTATTGCATCATTGAATGAGAAAAAATAATACCTTTTGTGTAAATACAGATCTTAGCTTTTATACAAATAACCGATTCCATCGGATTGTAACCCTGATAAAAAATAAAAATGCGCAGTATTTATGTAAACAATATCAGAAAAATATATTCAAAATATAAAATTGACAAAGATGTTTTAGTGCATTTTATAACCTGATTAAAATGTTTAAAAATGGTTTTATCAGACGTATTTATTTCATACTCACGCAAAGATTCAACATTTGTTGATTCTTTAAATATGGCTTTGAAAAAAGCGAATAAAGATGTGTGGATTGATTGGGAAGATATACCATACTCTGCCAAATGGTGGGACGAAATATCACAAGCTATTGAAGGAACCGGCACATTCATATGTGTATTGTCTCCGGATTACTTTAACTCAAAAACCTGTTTGGAAGAATTAACTATTGCAGAAAAGCTTGATAAAAGAATAATACCTGCCCTGCACAGGGAATTTGCGGCTGGGCAGGATACTGGTAGCAGCATATCAAAAATAAACTGGCTGTCTTTTAAAGATACTGATGATTTTACCCGCTCTTTTAACAGCCTGATGGAGACTTTAAATAAAGACCTTGAATGGGTAAAATTTCATACCAGGTTACTGGTACGGGCTATTGAATGGTCAGATAAAAAGAATGATGCCAGCTACCACCTGTATGGGAAAGACCTGGAAGAAGCACAGTTGTCTAAAAAGAATGGATCGGGCAAGGCCCCACCTTTAAATACCCTGCAGCTAAATTATATTGAAGCATCCCAAAGCGGGGCAACCGGTTTACAAAGAAAACAACTGCGTGGATTTTATTTAGCTGCACTTATTTATTCCATTGCCCAGGTATTTGTAATATATTTTTGGGGGCAAGAAGATATTAGTGAAACTGCGATGATAAAATTATCATGGGTATGGCTGCCTGCATTATCATTTGCAATTGCCGGTTTTACAGTAGGAAGATATTCTATTAAAAAATCCTTTGTGACAATGGCTGTAGTAATGGTTCTGTTTTTCCTGTTTTTTGAAATTTTATGGGCATCCCTGTAATGCTGATAATAATCTTAAACCTGTTAAGCTGTACGTTTAAAATTAAATCCTTTCTGCGCACCCAATTACCTCCCATGCGCATACAAATGTGAATTATTTACTAAAGCCCAAATCTCTTTAAACTAATTGTTATGCAGCCATTCTTATGCACAGTAGAAAATAAATTATTAACTCATAAAAATTATTGAAATGAAAAAAATATTCACCTACATCATGCTGCTATCGTTTGGCAGCGCAAGTTTAGTAAGTTGTGGCAGCAGTAAAAAATCTACAAAAGGCATATTGGGCGGTACCAATGTGGGTGGTACGGTGGTTAAAACAGTTGCAACGGTGGTAGGCCTTATCCTGCTTTCCAGGCTTTTAAAATCTGTGCTTAAAACGGTAGGAGGGAGCAATACATTTGCTGGCTTATCGCAAAACCAACAATTTATGGCGGCTTTTAATGAGGATACAAAGCTCAGTTCTTTTGCACAAAATGATTTAATGAAGACTGCCCTGCAGGTGCTGGTGGCAGAACATTATAAAATACCTATTGCAACGGTTGTTAATAATTACAACAATTTAAATACTGCCGGCGACCTTGCAACTTTTATCGGCAAAAATGCTGATGCTGCAGTATTGGAAAAACTTAAATAAATAACACCCCTTTTGTTAAGCTCAATTCTTTTTATAAAAAAGAATTGAGCTTTTACTGCCACTGTAAAAATTTGCCTCCATGAGCCGGTGCCAGCGTTTGGTCTCCGACCAACGCCTTTAGCAACATTAAGTATGCAAAAAAATAAATTCATACAACGATTGGATTTTTTTGCAGCCAAATGAAATTTCTTAAATTAAAAAAAGCTTTACAATATCTTTAAATCATAAAACAAGACAACAGAAAAAGAAGTTGAAAAAGTTTTAAAGATTCGCAGGCTGGTTAGCCAGGACATAAACTTGTACCCGCATCTGTTACAACTATTACCCTGCCATTGCCTGCGATTCTTCGTAAGTAGGTCCGTACATACCGGGCACTTTATTACCGGATGCTCTCAGATGCGCCACCAGCTCCCCACGGTGATGATACAAATGATTAAACAGGAAACTTCTTATTACCTGCAGCTTTGGCATGGCAGGCATAAGATCCTGCCCGCCCATTTGCATACGCCAGGTATTGGTAAAAGTTGTTTCATCTGCATTCTCCAGTACTTCTTTTGCATGGGCAATATTTTCTTCCAGCTTAGCCACAATATTGGCAGCGTTGCTTATATCCCCTTTATCATATTTATAACCACCCATGTCAAAAACATCCTGCTTAAATGTAGGAGCATACCAGTTATAAACTTCTGCAATATGCGATGCTAATTGCCCCACCGACCAGAGATGTGGCTGCGGCCTGTAATCCAGTGCCGAATCAGGAATGGCATTTAATAATTTCCGGGTGTTTTCCGCTTCAAACAAAAACTCACCCATTAGTGCTTGCTTTATCATTTGTATAATATTTTAAATTTAAATTTAATTCTTTTTTTCAGTTAAATATTATTTTTCGTTCCCTGTTCGTAAAATTATCCATTGGCACCTGTTCCCTGTAAGTTCTGTATAGCATTTATAAAAACTACGTTTCATTTTTGTAAAGTTTTAGAACAATCAGAGCATCTTTAAATATTAAAAACGAAGATATATTTTTACATTAGATTTATGAGCAAGCATGAGGGAAGGGATTGAATGGAAAACAAAAAAAAAGTGATGCAAAAATACATCAGTCAATTTCTGGAAGATATTGATTGCGCCGGCAAAAATGTTAGCGTGCCGTTTATAAAAGATGAATTGGAATTACATAACTGGATTACTGATGAAGAAGAAGATAAAACTGCTCCTGTACGCAACCTGCAGGAGTGGACGGGGATAAATAAAGATATGCTTCCACCTGCAGAAAGGCTGAACGACGAACAGGTACTTGTTTTGCTTGAAGCATTAAAAAAAATGCTGGATACATATAACTGGTGTTTTGTGCTTCAGATAAAAGTGCCGGAACGGATTCAATATGCAGCCATCCGGAGTAATTTTAACCAGCAGGCAATAATAAAACGCTGGCATATGGGTTTCTTTACCCTATGCAGCCCCGGCACGGAGCATAAAAAATGTACCCTCGGAGAATATTGCCAGTGTGCTTTTTATGCCGAACTTTTTTCTGGAATGATTGATGAAGAATTAAGCCCTGAAGAAGAAAGGGCAAGGGTACTGGAAATTGAAATCAACCATCTTAAAAGAAAGCACGGCAGGGAATGGATGAAATATTACCCATATTACCTTGATAAAAATTATGATGATGAAAACGGTAATAACGGCAATTACGATTTTGGAGATGAAGATGAAGATGATAACTGGTGACAGTAAATGGAAGTTTCTTTTTTAGCGCCGTGGATGCCTGCCGCCATTAGATCAGTATAAACAGTATTTTACCTGTTACATATTTCCCTTAAACATACTGCATAACCTTTCCCAATCTCATATAACTTGTTGCCTGCGTTGCAAGCTGCGAAAAACATTAGTTTATTAAAGTATGAAACCCGAGCGCTGAATAGCAAGGAACAAATTTACATAGCAAAATGTATGAACTGGAACTATGTAAGCTATAGTTTTTTTGACGTACGCAATGCTTCGAATGCAATGGCAAATTTTTCCAATGCATAATAACCTCCATATTGCCTGGTGTTGTATTCTTTACCGGTTTGGCGGTCAAGCATGTAAATATTACTGTGTTGAGAAAATTGTGAAACTCCATGATCGTAGCCTGTGAAAGGAGCATTAAATCCTGGCTGAACCAAGAAGCGATATTTTATCAAGTTTGAATAATTGGCTAGGTCTTTAGTTTTAATAAGTAAAAACTCACCCTTATAATATGCTTTAAAACTTTTATTAATTGTTTTGTCTACATTGTTTAATCCATGTTTATTATCATAATTCCTTTGTATCAATAGAACCCCATCATATCCAGCAAAATTCGGATCAAGTTGAGACTTGTCGTCTGCTGTTATTTTGTTTTGAGTGGAGCACTGCGAGGCAAAGACAGCAATTAGAATCAAACCTGTGATTGCTGAATATATATTTTTCATATAATAACGTTTTGGTCAAAAGAATGTTCTCAACAAATATTTTTTCAATCTACAATTAAAATTGAGTTATTTAAAATAAGATTTTTTATTTTGCTGTGGGCTTACGGCAGCCTTTTTTCCGCAGGGTACCCAACAACAATATAGCAATTCAAATCCTAATAATTCTTTGGAGGTGAAGGGTTAGCCTCAATCCCTGGGAATAAGTGCAAATATTTTTATAGGATGATATGTTAACACACAGCCCGTTTAAATTTTTATTATGCTGGCTTTCAGCGTTGTTTTAATCTCCATTTTAAAAGATAAATACTGGCATGGTTTTTTTATTCTTCTGCTTATTGTAAATATAAAATTTATTGTTATGGACAAGATGGAAATAAAAGGAAACTGGAATGAGTGGAAAGGGAAACTCAAAAAAGAATACGGCGATCTTACAGACGATGATCTTACCTACGATGAAGGAAAAGATGAGGAATTTTGGGGACGTCTTCAAAAAAAAACGGGTAAGGCAAAAGACGACCTGGTAAAATGGCTGAAAGATCTTGGGTAAAAAATGATGGGCTTCTTAAAAAAGAGGCCCATCATTTTTTATGAAGCAAAAGTGATTTGCTTATTTTATAACCCAGCAAAGGAGCTGACAATAATATGAGCTATCATTTATTAAAATTATTTTATGTACGTCCAGTTAAAAATAGCAGTTCATAGAGGTAAATAAATACAGGGAAAGGATTTCCAAAAATGTTTGCCGCCCTTTTTATATAAAAATATTCTGTTTCATATTTTTGGTGAGCATTTTGTAAAGGCATAGGTAAAGATTCCATGATGTACATTATGGAATAATATTTAACCAC
>JAYVGA010000083.1:0-13348 GCA_043772635.1 Chitinophagaceae bacterium | reverse complement strand
CATGCAGCCGCAGATAGTGGTGCTGGCAAAAGCAGTACCTTATTTATTATTATCCATCATCAACATCATTACTATTTTACTGCTCAGTGTGTTTGTTTTAGAAATACCCATAAATGGAAGTATTGCATTATTATTTTTCGAAAGTATTTTATTTATCCTCGTATCATTGTCGCTGGGCTTATTAATTTCTGCAGGCGTGGAGTCGCAGCAGTCGGCCATGTTTATTTCTTTAATAGCCCTGTTCCTGCCCACTATCATGCTCAGCGGTTTTATGTTTCCCATAGAAAATATGCCCTTGCCGCTTCGTACCGTTTCCAATATTGTTCCGGCAAAATGGTATTACATTATTGTAAAATCGGTAATGATAAAAGGGTTGGGGTTACAAGCCATCTGGAAAGAAACACTCATCCTCACCGGCATGATGCTGTTTCTTTTAACCATGGCCATTAAAAAATTTAAAATCCGTTTGGCATGAAAAATATTTTTTTTATGTGGACAAGCTTTGTGACCCTTATGGAGCTTCAGTGGCGACGCTCCGTTCAAAAGCGGTAATTCTATTGAGCAATTAAACCAGGCTTTATTACTAATGCGAACAATAAAATTTTTGTTACAAAAAGAGTTCAGGCAAATCTTCCGGGATCCTGCAATACTGAGGCTTATACTTGTTATGCCCGTAATACAATTGCTTGTTTTACCCTGGGCTGCCGATTTTGAAATTAAAAATATTAAACTGGCAGTGGTAGATCAGGATCATTCAGCATATTCCCGCCAGTTAATAAATACAATAACATCATCCGGTTATTTTACGCTGGCCAATTATTCTGCTTCTTACCATCAATCGCTGCAGGAGGTAGAAAATGATAAGGCCGATCTGGTATTGCAAATTCCCCTGCATTTTGAAAAAGATTTGGTAAAAGAAGATGAGGCAAAACTGTTTATGGCCATCAATGCCATTAATGGTGTTAAAGCAAGTTTGGGCGGCGCTTATTTAAGAACCATCATACAGCAATACAACCGGGAAGTAAGAATGGAATGGATACAATTTCCACGTTTCAGTACCGAAACACAAATAGAAATTGTTTCATCCAACTGGTACAATCCATTAATGAATTATAAATATTTTATGGTGCCCGGCATATTGGTAATACTGTTAACCATGGTGGGTACAAATCTTACTGCCATTAATATTGTAAAAGAAAAAGAAATGGGTACTATCGAACAGATTAATGTAACCCCCATAAAAAAATATCATTTTATACTGGGTAAACTTATTCCTTTCTGGATTTTGGGTTTGCTGGTTTTAACCATTGGTTTGGGTATTGCACGTTTGTTTTATGGTATAATACCAGCAGGCGGTTTTGCTACCATTTATATTTTTGCCGCCGTGTATCTTTTAGCAGTGCTGGGTTTGGGCTTACTGGTATCTACTTATTGTACAAACCAGCAGCAGGCCATGCTGCTCTCTTTTTTTATAATGATGATTTTTATTTTGCTGGGAGGCTTATACACTTCAATAGACAGTATGCCCGAATGGGCCAAATGGATTACCCGTTTTAATCCCGTATCTTATTTTATAGAAGTAATGCGTATGGTGGTTTTAAAAGGCAGTTCACTTGCAGATATAAAATATCATTTGCTAAAAATATTTGGCTTTGCCGTATTCTTTAATTGTTGGGCAATTTTCAGTTATAAAAAACGCTCCTGAGTTTTAAGTTGTACCAAGGGCTGACTATTTTATACTTTTTAGATTATCCTGCGCACCGGTTTGCACAAACTGTGCCGCCAAGGTTAATGTCCCGGGCCGCCAGGATTCGTGTCCCGGGCCGCCAAGGTTTGTGTCTCACGAACCTTAGCGGCGCACATAGTAAGCTACAGCAAAATAAAAAGTAAACCATCACACAATTAAATAACGGTATGTAAAAACTGATGATTAGCTTTATAGCAAACAAAAAATAAAGTACCACGATAAAGACATTATAATGCTTTTCGGATTAGTTTGCTAAAGACCCATGTGATTATTTGTTTTCGTCTGCAGAATTTTATGAAATGGGCGAAAAGAATTATGTCTTTTTAAAAGATTTAAGAGAGGAGTTTTGAAGGAAAAAAATGTAAATTTTTCTTTGCAATTTTTTAAAATAAAAGAATGGAGACTAAAAAGTGTAGCTGGTTTTTAAAATTCGGAGATTGGTTCGTGGGACACGAACCAAGGCGGAAGTGGTGCGTTTGGAACAGCTGATGAAAGAGAAAAAGGAGATTATGAGTATAAAGAAAATGAAAATAAATCTTCACATTCAATAATGTCATTTTTGGATGATATCAAAAATCTAAAAGAGGGTACTTATAAATGGAATGAAACCACCCAAGAATGGGATTTGCAAAAAAACTAAAAAATAACCATGATAAAAGTTTGTTTTTTTATAGCATTTACTTTATGTAATTTTTGTTACGGTTGTACAGATATTTCTTCAGACACCACACCGGTAAAATATAGAAATAACACCCAAGTGTCACCATACATTTATAAGGTTCATAAGGGAATCTTAAAAGATAGTATAAAGAATATAGTAAGAGAAAAAAGCTTAGCTTACTATCCAAAAGAAAATGATTTAACTACTGAAATAATTATTGATACAATTTTGTATAACCCGAAGAAGGACAAAGCAGCTTTTTTTGTAATCACCAAAAACTCAAATGATAAACTATTGAGCGGGGGTAATAAAAGTGAATATCATTATGATGCACATTGTTTTACTGCCTATATAAAAGGAGATTCCACGTTCAATGATATATATTGGATAAGAGCATCGAGCATTAGTAATTTTTATACTCTTGAGAAAACTTCTTTCAGAATAAAAGAAATGTATTTTAAGGACTTTAGTAAAAGGCAGGATGTTAATTATAGTAGTATGTATAAATATAATCTTGATGATATAAGATTTTGGGATGGTCCGGTTTGGAAAACAATGGAAAAAGAAAAAATAAAGCAGAAAGAGTTTGAAGAGGAGAAAAAAAAGCACCCTGAAAATACTTATGAGCCTAAGCAATAAACATAAGCCCTTCAGGTTTATTCTGCCGCTGGAGGTAAGCTGCCGCCAGTAGAGAGTTGCCGCCGCCTCGCCTGTCCCGATTTTTTCGGGAGGCTTCTACCAGCGGCCTATAAAGCTGTAACAAAATAAAAATGCCGCCCCGTTCACCGCCGCTGCGTGGTCTTATGACCAGCAGCAAACTACCCTTTACAAAACAGCTTATAAAAAATCTTACTTCACTTACCTCTTAAAATGTGTAAGCATTTGGCATTTCAAAAATGGGTTTTAAAAATGCCATCCCTGTACTCCGGCAGCGGCAAATTATTACAGCATATCAAATACAAAATAGCGCTTAGTAATTTTTATAATTAAATTCATATATTTAGTAAAAATAAATGACTATGATAAAATTTTTGGAACTAAAAACCGGTAATTATTTACTTGCCGATAACGATGGCGATAACCGCAGGGGAGAAGTAACCGATTTAAATGGTAATGAAAAACAGGTTTGTGTAGATAATGGAGCCCAGGAATTTTGGTACGAAACCAACCAGCTCACTCCAATAGAAATTACCGATGAAGAACTGAGCGGTTTAAAATTTCACAAGGAAGTTAATGGAGATGGCAGTGCCAAATATCTTAAGGGAGCTTTTAGAATGCTGCTGCCAAAAGATGGCGATTTTTCCCGTATGGAAATTTGGTACCGTGACGAAAAAAGGCATATCATGCATACCATTCCTTTGCACACGCTTCAAAATCATTTTTATGAAATGACCAAAGTGCATCTTAACAATGATTCATTCGATTAAGGTTCATCTCTAAAAAAAGAATATAAAAAACCTCCCGCTTTAAAAACGGGAGGTTTAATATTATAAGGAAAGATGTGTTATTCTCCTTTGGCTTCTTCAGCAGCGTTGTCGCTATCTAATTTAGCTTTAAGATCTGCCAGTGCACTCAAATCTCCCAGTGTAGATTTCTCCACCTTATTCTGTATGTTTTTTACAGCTTTTTTGGTTGATTCTGCTTCTACTCTTTTTTCTTTTTGCTGCACTTGTTTTTCTTCTTCTTTTTCCTGCTCCCACAAACGGGTATGGCTTAATACGATGCGTTTATCGCTGCGGTCAAACTCAATTACCATAAAATTGGCAATCTCATCTGCGGCAATTATTTTACCATCTTCTTTAGCCAGGTGGCGTACTGGTACAAATCCTTCAAGGCCATAAGGCAATTGAACTACAGCGCCTTTATCATCTTTTTTTACAACTGTACCTTCATGGGTAGAGCCAATGCCAAAAGTTGCTTCAAGGCTGTTCCATGGATCTTCTTCAATTTGTTTATGTCCTAACTGAAGTTTGCGGCCTTCCTTATCTATGCTCAGTATTAAAACTTCAATTTCGTTACCCACTTTTGTGTATTCGTTAGGGTTGTTGAAACGTTTTAACCAGCTCAGATCGCTTATATGTATCATGCCGCCAATGCCTGTGGCCAGTTCTACAAAAACACCATAAGGAGTAATGTTTTTTACCGTACCATTATGCTTGCTGTTTTCGGGGAATCTGTTTTCTATAGTAGCCCATGGGTCTTCTGTTAGTTGTTTAATAGAAAGACTCATTTTACGGGTGTCCTTATCAAGCGTTACCACTTTAGCTTCATACTCATCATTTAATTTAAAGAACTCTTTAGCATTAATAGGAGTATTGGCCCAGGTAATTTCGCTTACGTGTACCAGTCCTTCTACGCCCGGCATAATTTCTAAGAAAGCACCGTAGTCTTCAATGTTTACCACTTTACCTTTTACCACTTCACCTTCTTTCAGATTTTCTGCAAGGGTATCCCATGGATGAGGGGTAAGTTGTTTTAAACCTAAGCTGATCCGTTTTTTATCATCATCAAAATCAAGCACTACTACGTTAAGTTTCTGATCCATCTTTAATACTTCTGTAGGATGGTTGATACGGCCCCACGAAATATCTGTGATGTACAGCAAACCATCTAAGCCACCAAGATCAAGGAATGCTCCAAAGTCTGTAATGTTTTTGATGGTTCCTTCCAGTACCTGGCCTTTTTCCAGCTTACCAATAATCTCTGCTCTTTGTGCTTCAATATCACTTTCAATAAGTGCTTTGTGAGATACAACGGCATTCTTAATGGCTTCATTAATTTTAACCACTTTAAACTCCATTGTTTTACCCACAAACTGATCGTAATCGGTTACGGGTTTCACATCTATCTGAGAACCTGGTAAGAAAGTTTCCATACCAAATACATCTACAATTAAACCACCTTTTGTTTTGCTGGTAACCAAACCGGTAACAATTTCACCGGTTTTATTTACTTCTACAATTCTTTCCCATGCTCTTGTAATACGTGCAGATTTTCGGCTCAGGTTTAAGTTTCCTTCCCTGTCTTCTTTTTCTACCACCATTACTTCAATAACATCACCTACTTTAACACCACCAGGTATATCCCTGAATTCGTTAAGAGAAATAAGGCCATCGCTTTTAAAGCCGATGTTTACTACCACATCAGTTTTGGTTAAAGATTCTACAGTTGCCTGTATCATTTCACCGTCGTTGATCTGTTTAAAAGTGTTGTCATAAACATCATCGTATTTTGCTTTTTCTTCGGCAGAATAAGAAGATACATTGCGTTTGTCCCTGCTCCAGTCAAAATCATCATGGGCAGTTTCAATAATAGGTTCGTGTACTGGTGCATTTGTTGTCGCAGTAGCTTCGGCTGTCTCGGCAGCTTGTGGCTCCAGTTCTTCTGCGTTTAGTTGTTTGTTAATATTAAATGACATAAAATTATCCGTTTGTTTTTTTAACGGGTGGCAAAGGTAGGGTTTTATACTTTATTTTTTTATAAAAATTGCCATCAAATTCAAAGCAGTATTGAGCTTTAAAATAAAAGCCTCCCCAAAGGGAGGCTTTTAAAAATAACAGTTATGTTCTTTTAAAATATGGCTATTCTGCCGGTTTTAATTCTGTTACCCTTATTGTCTGTAAGTTCCACACTGTAAATACCTTTAGCCTGATTTTTCATATCAACATCAAGCCTGGTATATGGTGAGTTTACATTGTAAGATTTACTGAAAACCCTTGCACCTTTGCCATCATATATATTAATAAAACGGGGGGCACGTGCACTGATATCGCTGAAATATCTTACCTGGAACTGCCCACGGTTAGGATTTGGATAAATAAACAGCCTGTCGTTAGGATCATCCTGGATAGTTTTTATTGCAGATAAACTAGTGCAACCGTTTACGTCCGTTACGCTTACGGTATAATTACCCAGCCCATCAATATCTACCACAAGTGTGCTGGCAGTGGCACCGGGTACAATTACTCCATCTCTAAACCAGGTGTAACTGGCTCCCGGGTTAGGAGACACTGCAGCAGTAAGTGTAGTGGTTTGGCCGGGATGAATTGCTGTAAAAGGATTTGCACTTACAACAATTACCGGATTGGGATTTACGGTAAGTGTTCCCGGTGCAGATGTAATATTGGTACTGGCTAAGCATCCAGCTGTTGCAACTTCTACAACATATTTGTAACCATTATAAGTTAGCGGAGCACCAGTAAGTATAAGTGTACCGGTAGAAGCACCACTGTAAACACCCGCATTGGTTATACTGGTATATGTAGCACCGCCATCTGTACTCACCTTCCATTGGTAAGTAAATCCTGCACCACCTGTAACAGTTGCTGTAAATGAGGTATTGCCAAGAGGGCAAATTGATTTATTTGCAACAGCGCTAACTGCAGCAGGAGGAGTGTTTAAACTAATAGGAATCAGCTGTGGCGCAGTGCTGCAGGTAGCAGTAGAAACAACAGCAGTATAAGTGGTAGAAGCTGCAGGGAGTGCATACACTTGTGCAACAGGCCCACCGGTATAAGCTGCAGTAGCTGCTGCATTTGTAAATAAACCTGTAATTGGTGTAAATACAGCAGTTGCAGGTACAGAACCAGAAGTAATTTCTAAAGTAGCATTTGCAAATGAACCTTCGTCGGGAGTTCCGTAATCATACATTGCCAGGGTCCATGTTCCGTTAGGTATAGAATATAAAAGCGGGAAGCTTGCTACTGTTGCAGCAAAACCTGCAGGCCCGGTAGGAACGCCTGCATTTACAAGCTGGGCATCTGGTCTGAAATTACCGGTCCATGGAGCACTAGCCGAACTTAAAGCAGGAGCACCCGGTACAGAAGTTAATGCGGTATTAGTAAAATTAGCTCCGGCAACCTGTGTTAATCCTACAGCATAGCTCATGTTTAATATATTGCCATTTGGAGCTTTTAATACAAATATAACATCACTTGCATATGGGTGAGTAACGTTCATGATGAGCCTCATATTTAAAATAGTTCCGGAAATACCTGATACGGTAAATGTTCTGGTAATACCGGTTTGATTTCCGTCGGGAATAAGGCCTGGCGTGTTGTTGGTAAAAGTGGCTACAGATGTATTATTAGGCACCGAAAGCAAAATTGGTGTACCACCTGCAGAGCAGACAGAGCCTGAACCCGGTGTAACGAGTAATACAAATGGATTTACAGTTAGCGTAGCATTGCTGGTAAAATCTGGTCCGGTACAGGCACCAGAAATAATGGCTCTAAACTGGTAACCATTTAAAGATACCGGAGCATTTGTAATGGTTAAGGAACTTGTATTTGCACCACCATAAGGAGCCGCATTTGGTACAAGCAACCATGGGCTGGTTGCACTAACCCTGTATTCCCATTGGTAAACTGGTAAAGAACCCACTGCTGCTGCAGTAAATGTAGCATTACTACCGCATATTATAGCAGCTGCCGCAGGTTGGCTGGTTATACTAACCGGTACACAAGGCACAATATTTACCAGGTAATCTTCTGTTTCACCAAAAGCATAAGCCAGGCAGGATTGGGTACCTGTAAGTGTAACATTATATCTTACTCTTACCCTCATACCTGTTAGCCCTAAGGGAGCAGTTGCCGGAATATTAATATTGTTGCTGATTGTAACTCCATTGCCGGTGCCCAATAATGTAAATTCACTGCTTTCATAACTTGCATTGTGATTATAATCAATCCATACACCTACAAATTCATTTCCTCCAGGCCCCACTGTTACCTTCATGGGGTTGGGCGCACCCTGCACAATATCAGTAGCCGGTATGGTAGAAATATAACTGGTATATCCGCCGGTAGAACAACCAGAACTATTATTAAGCAAACCTATGGTTACATTACTAATTCTGTCATCCAGGTTACAGTTAGATGGTGGTTGCGGAACACAGTAACAATTTGTAAACGCACTTATGGTAACCTGTATTGGTGTAGAAGTTGCAGAACTGGCACCACAGGTAACGATGGCTTGGTAGTAAGTAGCGGCAGTTTGCGACCTGGTTAGTATAACAGAAGTTGCACCGGTAATATTGGTAAATGATCCTGAAGCTCCGGTAGCCGAAGATTGCCACTGGTATGTAACTCCCGAGCCACTCGTAAAGTTCTGAAGCGATAAGGTAAAGTTTGTACCGGAACAAACGGCTGGTACTGTGCTTACCGTATTACCCGGGTTTGGTGTACCAGTGCAGGGAACTACGGGTAAAATATTTACTGTATAATCTTCTACCTGTCCAAAAGCAGAATTTCCGCACGAGGTTGCATTTGCAGGGGTGGAACCTGTATCATGCATTCTAACCCTCATGCGGGTAGCTCCGGGTAAGGCAGCAAAGGGAATAACTAATGTTCCGGCATGTGGGCCAATACCAAGGGAAGAAGAATACACTGTTTCGCCGGCATCGGTAAACGTTCCATTTTGATTGTAATCTATAAATATTATTACCTGGTCTTCTGCAAAGGCACCGGCAATGGATACAGAAAAAGGATAAGGCCTGCCCGGCTCCAAAGAAGTGCTGAGGGCTGTAAAATTCTGGTATCCCGTTGTAGCGGTAGAGTTATTATTGATACTGTTTAATGTAACATTAGATATACTTTCAAAAGTTGCGTCTGTAGCTCCTGCTGCACAATAACAACTTGTGGTTGGGCTTAATGATACCTGTACCGGGGTAGAGGTTCCTGTATTGCCGGCACATGTTACTGTGGCCTGGTAAAATGTTGTAGCGGTTAATGTGGTATTGTAGGTGGAGTTTGTTGCACCTGTAATGTTTGTAAATGGCCCACCTGCATTAGAGCTTGATTGCCATTGGTAAGTTACACCAGAGCCATCAGTAGGCGTGGAAAGTGAAAGTGTAAAACTTGTAGCAGGGCATACGGATGATGCAGAGGAAACAGTCGCACCCGGTGCAGGCGTTCCAGAGCAGGGCCCGGTTGAGTAAGAGAGGCTAAAAGGCAAATCTACAGCTACATCCGGGGCAGTTGCAGGATTGCCGCCATCTATTAATGCTGTAAATACACCTGCATTACCCTGCCTTGCATTATAACCGGGTAAGGTTCTCACTCCAATTGTTTGGCTGGTGGGGCTAAAGCAGTTAGCAGTATTTACAACCTGCCATTCTATCCAGTAGGTACCAGGCCCAAAAGATGAATTGATATTTGCATCAATCGAAAAAATGGGTATATCGGGTGCAGGTGGGCCCGGAGTAGGAACGAGTGAATTAAAAATTGCTCTTTTATTTGTATAAGCAGTAGAAGCAAATCTGTTGGTTGTCATATCTCCAAAAACCACAGCACCTCCGGCACCAGGTATGCCATTATAAATTCTTACACGTATATTAGTGTAAGGCGAAGTAGTAGTTGTGGTAACCTGGTCAATAGAATATACTCGCAAAGTAGTGACAGCCCATGTTTGCCCGGTGGGGACTGTAAAATCATCTGCAAGCGAAAAATTATTGGCACCAAATGATACATGACTTGAACCTAATAAACCATTAGTTTGCGTTGTATTACCGGCAGTATGTTGCATTTCATGCCACATTGTACCTGCAGGAGCGGCAGTACCGTTATTGCTTGTTGCGGAAGTGCCTAAGTTACCATTTACATAGGTTTGTGAAAACAAGTTAGAAACCAGGAAAATTCCTAAAATAAAACAGGACAGAATTATTTTGTAATAATGTCTGATCCAAATGTAGATTTGTTTCATATGCGTTTAGTTTTGGAAAAAATTAAAAAAGTAGCCGTTACCAAGATAGATTACCTAAAAATTTAATTATTACGCTCGTCTTGTAAGGAAGCAGCAGCAGAGGTTCGTTTCTTTTCATTTTGTTGCTGGATTAGATATTGTTTTTTTGCAGCAATTCTTTTTTCCTGATCATCTTCAGTTTTTTTGGAGATACTCACAGTTTGCTCCTGAAGTGCAGGCAACTTTTTTTTAGCCAAAGTTTTATTTTGTGCAGTAGCAGAGACTGACACAAGAAAAAACACAATGGTTGAAACTAAGATTTTTCTCATAATGTTTAGTTTAATATTAAAATAAAAGACCTTATCAAATATACACTTCTCAGGCAAGACAATGAAATATTTGATAATTTTTTATACACCCGGTTATAAACAAATTATCAAAATAATCAATTAAGTTTATCATCTTTACTTTTTCGATTAACAAAATTCAAACCAGGCAGTTTAAATTACTGCGCATTTAGTTTAACTTTTCGGAAGTATGAATAATTTTCTTGCCAGCCTTAAGGATTCCCGTTTTATAAAGGGCATTGTATATTCTATTGTTGGAATTTTTACCTATCCAGGTTTAAATATCATAAACAAACTTGATATTAAAGGAATGGAACACCTGGAAAATCTTCCAAGGCAAAACGTGCTTTTTGTTAGTAATCATCAAACTTATTTTGCCGATGTAATGACCTTCATTCACATTTTTTGTGCTGCCAGTTTTAGAAAAAAAAACAGGTTAGGCATTCCTTATTATTTGCTTTGGCCTTTTACAAGAATTAAATATGTAGCTGCAGAAGAAACCATGAAGAGTAACTGGCTTACCAAATTTTTTTCGCTTGCCGGAGCTGTTACCGTAAAACGCACCTGGCGCTCAGAAGGAACAGAAGTGAGGCGGGGACTTGATCCATCTGATACAAAAAAAATTACCAACGCCCTGCAAAATAACTGGGTTATTACTTTTCCGCAGGGAACTACAAAACCATTTGCACCAGGCAGAAAAGGTACTGCTTACATTATTAAACAAACCAAGCCTGTTGTTATACCCGTAATAATCGGAGGTTTTTGGCGTGCATTTAATAAAAAAGGATTAAAGTTTAAAAAGAAAGGCTCTTTGCTTTCTGTAACTTTTAAAGAACCAATGGTAATAGATTACAACGATACTACAGAAAATATTTTAGAAAAAGTGATGGATGCCATTGAGCAAAGCAAAAAGTTTATGCTTAAAAGCAAACACCATTTAATGAACAAACTGGATAAGTGAGGGGTAGGCCAGCTTTGAGCCTTTAGCCGAAAACTGGTGTCTAAAGTAAAAGGGCATTTCTTAAATAAAAATATTGGCTATCCTTTTGTTTTATACAAACAAACAAATTAAACGGATCTGGCTCACAACTCCCAACTCAGAACTTCCAACTTACAACTCCCGCCTCACTTCACAAACAAGGCTTTCAACTCTTCTGCATCTTCCGGTTTCATTTTTCCTCCTAATATTAGTCTTAGCTGTCTTCTTCTTAATGCCCCATCAAATAAAGCTTTCTCCTCTTCCGTTTCCGGAATTAATTTATTTACCGGCCTGGATTTTCCGTTAGGATCTAAGGCCACAAAAGTATAATAAGCTTCGTTGCTTTTGTATTTGTATTGCTGAATGGCATCTTCGCCCCATACCTTCATATGCACTTCCATACTGCTGTTAAATGCCCTGGTAACTTTGGCTTCTATATGCACTACGTTACCTATTTTAATGGGTGTTTCAAAAGAAATATTATCTACCGATGCGGTTACTACAGGTGCTGCGCAATGTTTCATTGCTGCAAGCGCTGCGGCAATATCCATCCAGTACATGAGGCGGCCACCCATCAGGTTTCCAAAATTATTGGTATCGTTTGGCAATACCAGCTCCGTCATCACTACCAGGGATTCACTTGCTTTTTTATCCATTCTAAAAAAAATTTTTGCGAAGATAGCATAAGCAATTTTGCTATCTATGTTTTAGTTGTTAGGAGCATAGAATTTTTTAATGCTTGATTAATAAGGTAAAGAAGGGTAGGAGACCCTGTATACATAACATCCAGCGTCTTCTATATTTTAAATGATATTCTCTTTTATTTAATTCTGCGTACTGAATATTTTTATGTTGATGTTTTTATAATTTAAAAAATGCCGGCAGGTTCATTTATCTTTTTGATATTTTGTTATGAGATATGGTTTTTTGCAAAGTGCATTTAAACCTGTTTACAGATGAGTTGCGCAGGCTGCTGTGTTTTGTATTTCTGCCATTAGTGCGTTTGCGCCACATTTTAAAACTGGAAGATTTCATTTCCCTGCGCATCAGTTCTATAACTTCTTTTTCTTTTAAACCAAATTGGAATGTTATGGCTTCAAAAGGGGTTCTGTCTTCCCATGCCATTTCTATAATACGGTCAGTGTCGGCTATACTTAATATGTTCATGCGGGTAAATTATTTTTTGTACTGCTGCATTTTTTGCTGCAGTACTTTACTTCATCCCAAACTTTTTCCCATTTCTTTCGCCAGTTAAAAGGCCTCTTACAAACAATACAAATCTTTTTTGGCAGATATGATTTATTATTCTGTTTCATTAGATACGTATCATTTTATGTGCACGCAAATCATCCAGTGTAAGTGCTCCTCCCTCATTTAAATTTTTGTAGGCAACAACATCGCATAAAAATCCTTTATGGTCGCCTCCTTCAAAACTATCTGCCACTTTTAAATGCATAAGCGCAAGGCAGTTTTTTAATATAGGGTATCCGTTCCATTCTGCCAGTTCGTTTCTTTTTTGCAGGTATTTTATCTTATCCATATTTTTTCCGCTTTTTTTACCCAGCACATCTACGAGCCTGTATTGAGAGGAATGCAGTAACTGAAGTACAAACTCTTTTGCAGCTTCTACATTCAGCAGTGTTTGTGTGCCCTCATAAATACCACACACAAATCTTTTGGGCTGCATGCTTATCTGCGAAGCATAGGTAATGATATGCATGTTGGCATTATCCTGCCATTTACTGCTTATGCTGTAAACCGGAAGATTAATCCGGTTCCAGGGTTTTTTCCTCATGCTGTTATTTATTTTATTTTTCGTCTAAAGATTGTAAGAAAGTTTCTGCATTGTTCAGGTGTTGCTGCTGCTTCTCTTCCGGCATTTTGTAAAATGTTTTTAACAGCATGCCAAGCCTGGGGTTTTTGCTGAAAAAATC
>JAYVGA010000082.1:0-9476 GCA_043772635.1 Chitinophagaceae bacterium | reverse complement strand
TCTTTGGCCAAACAGAAGCCAATATATTTTTGCAACCCAAGCCCGCAACTTATCCCTTTTCTTTTGGCAATACAGGAGATACTTTAGTGGCGGTAGATTCGGTAGTGCTTTGCCTTAGCTTTAAAGGAGCATGGGGAGATACCACAGGCCTTATTGATCTTAAAGTAAAAGAAATAACAGACCCTTTTTTTGCGGACTCTGTTTTTCAATTTAAAAATATTAATTTTCAACCCACGCTGGGTACAGAACTTGGCTCCCGTACCATTGATATACGCCAGCTTCCGAACAATATTAAAATAGCCAATGGAAAAGATTCTGTAACCAACCAAATACGCATAAAGCTTTCTGATACTTATGCTGCAGACTTGTTTGCAAGAGACACCAGTACTTTTAAAAATGATTCCCTTTTCAGGAAATTATATAAAGGGTTTGGCGTAACAGCCGGCGGAGCTTTTGCCAATGCATTAATGTATATAAGCTTAACCGATGCCAAAACAAGGCTGGAAGTACACTTTAAAAAGAAAACTGCTGGTACAGGAAAATTAGATACGGTATATAATTCTTTGGGAATAGTTGCTACGCAGTTTAGTATAGCGCTTCCATCAGCTTCTTCTAATTATATTAAACGTACTTATGCTGGTGGCATTACAAGTCCATCGCCTTCTGCCCTTTATTTACAAACAGGGCCGGGTACTTTTGCCAATTTAAAAATTCCTGGTTTGGCTACACTGAACAACAGGATTGTGCACAGGGCAGAAATAAAGATTGAGCAAATTCCGGAAGATGTTAAATACGATAGTGTATTTTCGGTACCACCTTTTCTTTATCTTGACCTGGTAGATACAGGCATTACTAAGTGGAAGCCGATATATTATGATCTTAATCCCTCCATTACATATGACCCGGATTTTAAAAATGGGTTTCCTTATTTTCCAAACACCGGCGTAATAGACTATAATTATTTTGGAGGTTTTGCCAGCAAAAAAACAAATGCAGTAGGGCAGAGTGTATATTATTATGATTTAAACATTACCCGTTATGTGCAGCAATTGGTAACCAAGGGCACACCCAATTATGAAATGCGTTTGTTCCCGGGGTTCCGTGTTCAATATCCACAATATGAAAAAGGTGTTGCCAACCCGGTATCACTCAGTAACCCACTGGCTTTTGGAAGAATAAAAATTAAAAGCGGCAGCCATCCCGATCCAAAAGTTAAGATGCGGCTAAGGATAATTTATTCTAAAATTTAATTGCAAAATAAAGCGGGTCCTTTTGAAGATTTCAAAAGGACTTTGCTCATTAACAATACCCCCTTATATTTGCACATTCAAAAAAATATATATGCCTTATTTATTTACATCAGAATCAGTTAGTGAGGGACACCCGGATAAAGTTGCAGACCAGATAAGCGATGCACTTATTGATAATTTTTTAGCTTTTGACCCCAGCAGCAAAGTAGCCTGCGAAACTTTGGTTACCACAGGCCAGGTAATATTAGCAGGAGAGGTTAAAAGTAAGGCTTACCTGGATGTGCAGGAAATAGCCAGGGGTGTGATTCGTAAAATTGGATACACCAAAAGCGAATATATGTTTGAAGCCAACTCCTGTGGTATCTTATCTGCCATTCATGAGCAGAGCGGCGATATTAACCAGGGTGTAGATCGTAAGAAGAAAGAAGAACAGGGTGCAGGCGACCAGGGAATGATGTTTGGATACGCTACCAACGAAACAGAAAATCATATGCCGCTGGCATTGGCATTATCGCATGATATTTTAATAGAGCTTGCTGCAGTGCGCAGGGAAAATAAGCAGATAAAATATTTACGCCCCGATGCAAAAAGCCAGGTTACTTTAGAGTATGATGATAACAACCAGCCTGTAAGAATTGATGCAATTGTAGTATCTACCCAGCACGACGATTTTGGAAAAGACGAAACTATGCTGGCTAAAATTAAAAAAGATATCATCAATATAGTTATACCAAGAGTAAAAGCAAAGTATGCCAAATACGATCATCTTTTTACCAATAAAATACAATACCATATAAACCCAACAGGTAAGTTTGTAATTGGTGGGCCCCATGGCGATACAGGCTTAACAGGCCGCAAAATTATTGTAGATACATATGGTGGTAAAGGTGCTCATGGTGGCGGAGCCTTTAGCGGTAAAGACCCGAGCAAGGTAGATAGAAGTGCAGCATACGCCACACGGCATATTGCAAAAAACCTGGTAGCAGCAGGTTTATGTACAGAAGTACTTGTGCAGGTTTCTTACGCCATTGGTGTAGCTAATCCCACAAGCATAAATGTAGTTACTTATGGTACAGCTACAGTAAAATTAACCGATGGGCAGATAGCCGATAAAATTATGAAGATGCCCTGTTTTGATATGAGGCCTTATTTTATTGAGCAACGCTTAAAACTGCGCAACCCTATGTACAGCGAAACTGCAGCTTACGGGCATATGGGCCGCAAAAATGAAATTGTAGAAAAAACATTTTTTTCTCCGGATGGAAAATCTATCAAGAAAAAAGTAGAATTGTTTACCTGGGAAAAATTAGATGCGGTTAAAGAAGTAAAGAAAGTATTTGGGTTGAAATAACCGTAACATCATTTATAAAACTAAAGCCCCTCTTCATTTTGAGGGGCTTTGCTTTTATGGAATTTAATTATCTTAATTTTGCGTTGTGAAAAATTTCCGGCAACAACATCACCGACCCAAAAAAAATACACTCGTAGTAGGCAGAACTGCTGTTATTAAAGCTATGCAGGAAGGCCAGCAACTGGATCGTATTTACATGCAGGCCACCGTACATGGCGAGGTAATTGACGAAATAAAACAACTGGCTGCTTTGCACTTGGTGCCCATTAATAAAGTACCGGTAGAAAAACTAAATAACCTTAATGTGAGCAATCATGAGGGGTGTGTAGGGTTAATTTCAAAAATTCAGTTCCAGGATCTGCAGCAGGTAATATCTTTTGTAGTAGAAAACGGAGAAGTGCCCCTGTTTTTAATACTGGATGGCATAACAGATATACGCAATATTGGCGCCATAGCAAGAAGCGCTTATGCATTGGGTGTGCACGCCATCATTATCCCGGAAAAAGGTATTGGCGCATTAAATGAAGATGCTATACTTACCTCGGCCGGAGCACTGGAAAAAATGGCTGTATGCCGTGTGCAAAGTTTAATGAAGGCAGTAGACGATCTTCACTTAAATGGCATAAAAGTTTTTGCAAGTGAAATGACAGCTGCTAAAAAAAGTTATGAATGCAATTTTGCAGAACCCTGTGCCATTGTAATAGGAGGAGAGGAACATGGCATTTATCCTGCACTGATGAAAATTTGTGATGAACAATTTCAAATACCTATGCCGGGAGAATTTGAAAGTTTAAATGTAAGTGTTGCCACCGGGATAATTTTATATGAGGCAATGAAACAAAGAGTGATAGTCAATAGTCAATAGTCAATAGTTCACAGTCAATAGTCAATACCTGCAACTATATTTTTGTAGGTAGCAATAAGAAATAGTCAATGGATAATTTTATTCCTAAAGATTCATCTGGTAAGAATGAACTGCCTTTTATCCCCCCTTCGGGGGGTGGGGGGGCTACTTTAGGGGCAGGGGGGCTCAAGCTTATAGAATGTCCCCGTGATGCCATGCAGGGCTGGAAACATTTTATACCTACGCAAACTAAAATTGATTACATCAATGCTTTATTAAAAGTAGGTTTTGATACTATTGATTTTGGAAGTTTTGTTTCTCCCAAAGCTATTCCTCAAATGGCAGATACAAAGGAGGTAATTGCCAATTTACAATTGGCAAACAGCAAATCAAAACTATTGGCTATTATAGCAAACGAAAGAGGTGCAACAGATGCGGTGCTGTATGATGAAATTACTTACCTGGGTTTTCCATTTTCTGTTTCTGAAACTTTCCAAAAAAAAAATACCAATTCCACTATTGAAGAATCTTTGATAAGGGTAGAGGAGATACAAAATCTGTGTATAAAAAATAAAAAAGAATTGGTGGTTTATATCTCAATGGGTTTTGGAAATCCATATGGAGATATTTATAACGAAGCAATTGTTTTTAATTGGGTAGATAAATTGGTGGAGATGGATATAAAAATAATTTCGCTGGCCGATACAGTTGGATTAGCAACTGCTGAACAGGTAAAAAGTGTAACAGAATATTTGGTGGATAAATTACCAGAGGTTGAAATTGGTGTGCACCTGCATTCTACTGCAACCAACTGGAAGGAGAAAGTTAACGCAGCATTAAATGCAGGGTGTAAAAGATTTGACGGCGCATTAAAAGGCATTGGCGGCTGCCCTATGGCCGGGGATGAGCTGGTAGGCAATATGGATACAGAGTTGATGATTCCGTATTTTAAAGAAAAAAGTTTGCTTCAAAATTTAAATATGGATGCATTGGCAGAATGCAGCCGGATGGCTTCTACAATTTTTATCTAACCCATAAAAATCATTCGTGTACATTCGTGTAATTAGTGGTAACCATTTTTTATAACACATAATATTCCCCTTCAGGGGCCAGGGGCATGGAATTCAGATTAGCATTTTCTCCAAAGCATTTATCTCAAAAAATAAATCACCAGCATAAATTATTGCTGCTGGGCAGCTGCTTTACAGAAAATATCGGCGATAAATTGATGGCGCATAAATTTTGGGTACTGCAAAATCCTAATGGGATATTATTTAACCCGGTAAGTGTTAAAGAGGCGATTAAAAATTACATTGATGATAGAATTATTGATGAAACCGATTTGTTTTATTTAAACGAATCATATCATAGCTGGCAGCACCACAGCCGCTTTTCTGGTATTACAAAAGAAGAAGCAGTTAATAAAATAAATACTTCTACACATGCTGCTCATCAATATTTAAAAGAAACCGGTTGTATAATAATCACTTTTGGTTCGGCATGGGTCTATGAACTAACGGATAAAGCCACCAACAAAAAATTAAACACAGTTGCTGCCAACAATCATAAAGCACCGGCAGACTGGTTTAACAGAAGGTTGTTAAGCAATGAAGAAGTTATTTATGAAATAGAAACCATTGTTTCGCAATTGCAGCATTTTAATCCGCATATAAAAATAATTTTTACCGTAAGCCCTGTAAGGCATTTAAGGGAAGGGTTTGTAGAAAACAACCGGAGCAAAGCTGCTTTAATAAATGCAGTTCACCTGGCCACAGAAACTTTCAGCAATGTATTTTATTTTCCTGCTTACGAATTGGTAATTGATGATTTAAGGGATTACCGTTTTTATGCAGAAGACATGGTGCACCCTAATTATGCTGCCACCAATTATGTGTGGGAAAAATTTGTTACTGCAGGTATAGATGAATCATCGCAGCAGTTAATGGCAGCAATAAATGAAATAAATGCGGCTATGCATCATAAGCCCTTTAACCCGGCTTCGGAGGCACATAAAAAATTTCTTAAAACATGCCTGGAAAAAGTGGAAAGACTGCAGGCCCAAAACCCTGGTATAAATTTTAAAGAAGAGTTGATTTTTTTTACCTTTGTTGATGTTTAGCGACCCTTAGGAAGAAGCCTCTGCCACAAACAATTCGTGCAATTTTATTACCTGCGGTATCAGTAAAACTCTTTCATCGTTGTTAATGATGTAATCACAGCGTTTCATTTTTTCTTCTTCATCCATTTGTTTGTTCATCCTGGCTTCTACAGCATCTTTATTCATATTGTCCCGCTGCATCGTTCTTTGTAAACGCAAATCATATGGGGCACTTACACCAATTACTTTATCCAGGTGTTTCCACACATCCGATTCAAAAATGAGTGCAGCTTCTTTTATAATATAAGCAGTATCCTGTTGCTTCATCCACACATCTGCATCTGCAATGGTTACAGGATGCACAAGAGAATTTAACAGCGCCAGTTTTTGCGCATTGCCAAATACAAGAGAGGAGAGGTGGCTGCGGTTCAGCTCATTGTTTGCAAAAGTTTCGGTACCAAAATATTTAATAATCTGGCTGCGCAAATTTTCATTTTCATTCATCAGTCTTTTTGCGGCTTCATCTGCATAATATACCGGTATGCCCAATGTTTCAAAAATTTTTGCTACGGTTGTTTTGCCGCTGCCAATGCCCCCTGTTATACCTATTTTAATCATATTAATTGTTTAGAAGCAGGTGTTTATTTAAAGGCTTTAATGAGTGGTTAAGGTTTAGAGGCTTAGGGTTTAGAAAAATGTATAACTCCTCTGAATAATTTTTTTCGACTAATCAATGCCCTTTAGTTAAGCTCCAGAGGAACTCCATGTTTATAGCAATTATGATAAATCTGCAAACGGCTCCAGCCACCTCTTATGGTAGAGACTTCGCTGGATTGTCTGTGAGAACTAATGATCTAACATCTTATAAACATGAAGCCATTAATTAAAAGCCGGTTTAAAAAACTACCGCATAAAAAAATCCGGATCCGAAGTTAAACTTCTGGCCCGGATTTTAAACATATCGTATTGCTGTTATTTTTTTTCTTCTGCAGCAGGTTTGTTTAAAGCAGCGCTCCACTCCATACTAATGGCACTTTTTTCAATTTTAATATAACTGCCCGGGCTGGTTTCCAGCATAATGGTATTATCATCATTTACTTTATTAATGGTACCATGTATGCCGGCAATGGTTACAATTTTGTCGCCTTTTTGAAGGTCGGTAATGTACTGCTTTTGTTGTTTAGCTTTTTTTGCCTGAGGGCGAATCATAAAAAAATAGAAAACAACAATCATCATACCCATCAGGATAAATGTACTGGTACTGCTGCCTTTGCCCTGTGGGTCTGTCATTAAAAAGATACTTAATAGTTGCATTATGATTTGTTTTTAGCTGAGTAATATCAGCGGGTTATATGTATTAATTATTATTTTGCTTTTGGGGTAACTTCTCCCTTTAACAGCAGTTCCGGAAACGCCGGAGTTGCATTGGAAGTTACGGTTACTGTTTTGTGTGCAGCACCGGGTCTTCCCTGGCTGTTGAATTTTACTTTAATAAAACCTGTTTCGCCGGGCTTAATGGGAGCTTCTGGTTTTTCAGGCACCGTGCATCCGCAACTGGCCGATACATTGGAAACAATCAGTGGGGCAGCGCCGGTGTTTTTAAAACGGTAACTGAATTCTACATTTTCCCCTTCTGCAACTTTACCAAAATCATATACACTGTCTATAATCTGTACGGTAGTAGGTGTTGCATTGGCATCCAGTGTTTTTACGCCGTTAGTTATAGTATTGTCAATTTTATCTTTGGTACGAACATCGCAGCCAGCCGCAAAAATTGTTATAGCTCCACATAGTATAAAAGCCTTCAGCATTTGTAAATAATTTATAAGGTTAAATAGTACTGTTCTTAAAATTACGTTTTTCAATTTTATTTTCGGCCAGCAATTCTTTATGAATATTATCCAGCAAACCATTTACAAACTGACCACTCTGCACTGTGCTGTAATCTTTGGCCAGGTCTATATATTCGTTAATGGTTACTTTGGTGGGTATGGTTTCAAAATATAAAAATTCACATACACCCATTTGCAAAATAATCAAATCAAGTGCTGCTATCCTGTCTGCATCCCAGTTTTTTAATTTTGGTTTTATAAGCTCCAGTGTATACTCTGCCTTTTCTAAAACGGTGGACAATAATGATTTTGCAAACACCCATTTTTCTTTACTCAAAATATCATAAAAGCTCTGCTCTGCAGGTTTGTTTAAAAAATTTAATACCAGGGTTTGCATCATCTCTCCATCATCATCCCAGTTTATAAAATGTTCTTCCACATGACTTATAAAATTTTCTTTGGGCAGCATCAAATGCGTAAAAATAAAATCAAGCATTTTCTTTTCGCTTTTTTTATCCCTGCTCTGGTCTTCTATATATTCTTTGTACTCCTCTGTAGTTACCAGCTCCTGGTAAGTTTTTTTTACCAGTTCATTGTCCAGTATGTATTGCAGTTTGCCATTGGTTACGGCGGCCTTAAAGCTGGTATCTTCCAGTATCTTCCACAACAATTCGTTGCCGGCAATTTTGGTATTTATAGAAAGGTCTCCTGCGCTGGGCAAATGTTTACTGGCTTTTTGCAGGGCATCTTTTTCTGCAAAACGGGCTACTTCTGTAATAAAATATATTAAGTAAGTAAATAACTGGGTGCTCTGTTCAATTTTTTTGGTAAGTATTGTCTGCGATTCTCCGGGCCTGGTTTCGCCACTCATACTATCCAGTGTGTATAAGGTCTGCATCACTTTTACCCGTATATTTCTTCTGCTTATCATTACTAAAGAACTTTTAATTGAGTTTGCAAAACTAAGGGTTTATATTTTTTTGCGGCAGTAATAGGGGTACAAATATTCTTTTGTGCAAAAATGTCCTGCTAATTTTTTTAAAAACTGACAATCAGGTAAGTTACCTGTCAACAATTCTTTTAATATTTTTTGGTATAAAATTAGCCTACTTTCGCATGCCCAAAAGGGATATCACATTTTCATTTAATCAAAATAAAGAATTATGGCAAAAAAGTTAAGCGTTACTCCACTACACGACAGAGTAATTGTGCAACCTGCTGCGGCCGAAGTAAAAACTGCCGGAGGAATTATTATACCAGATACTGCAAAGGAAAAACCACAGCGTGGTACTGTACTGGCTGCGGGCCCTGGTAAAAAAGACGAACCCGTTACCGTAAAGGCAGGCGACAATGTTTTGTATGGTAAATATGCCGGTACCGAAATTACGGTAGATGGTAAAGATTATCTTATCATGAGGGAGAGTGATATTTTGGCGATAGTATAAAAACCCCTCCGCCCCTAAAGGGGGACTTAGCTCTTCTTAATTCATAACTTTTTAATTAATAAAACCTGCTCATCCCCCAGGTTCTAAAGCCCCTTTAGGGGTTTGGGGTTGCATTTATTATGGCAAAAATGATCTACTTCGATATTGAAGCAAGAAATAAAATGAAAAAAGGCGTTGACACTCTGGCTAACGCTGTAAAAGTAACCCTTGGGCCAAAAGGCCGTAACGTGGTTATTGAGAAAAAATTTGGCGCACCAAGTGTAACTAAAGATGGTGTTACTGTAGCCAAAGAAATTGAACTGGAAGATCCCATTGAAAACATGGGTGCACAAATGGTAAAAGAAGTGGCCAGCAAAACAGCAGATATTGCAGGTGATGGTACCACCACTGCAACCGTACTGGCACAATCAATTATTAGCGAAGGATTGAAAATGGTAGCCGCAGGTGCTAACCCAATGGATCTTAAACGTGGTATTGATAAAGCCGTTAGCCTGGTAGTAGCAAGTTTAAAAGAACAAAGCCAAACCGTAGGAAACGATAGCAAAAAAATTCAGCAAGTAGCTACTATCTCTGCCAACAACGACGAAACCATTGGTAAATTAATTGCCGAAGCTTTTGCCAAAGTAGGTAAAGAAGGTGTAATAACTGTAGAAGAA
>JAYVGA010000081.1:0-3208 GCA_043772635.1 Chitinophagaceae bacterium | reverse complement strand
GCTTTTTTAAAATCATCCAGCTTTTTACTGTTGCCATCATCCATCCAAGGCCAGTAACATACCAAATATTTTTTATCCAGTTCAAGTGCTTCATCAATCATTTTTTTCAAGTCTTCTTCTTTACGCATTTGTGCCATAGCGGCCCCGCCAGCAATCGGTTGCAGCCCTATTTCTTTTAAAACTTTTTTAAAGTAAGCGATATCGTTTCCGTAATACTTGCTAAACTCTAATTGGGTATAACCAGTAGCCGCTACTTTACGCAAAGTTTGTTCCCAATTATTTTTTAATTCGGCTTGCAGCACATTTACAATGAGCCCAATATTTTTTAATTGATGTTGGTTAGTGGCAGCAAGTGCCGGTATATCGGCCAAGGCAATGGCAAGGCTGGTTAATACGGTTTGCTGTATAAATTTTCTTCGGCTGTTGGTTGATTGTTTCATATTAATCTGTTTTAAAATATTATGTTTCAATGCCGTTTAGTTAAGGGGTTGGTGAGGACACCAACCCCGGCGGCCAGCCGTGGCGGGTGTCCCCACCCGCCACTTGAAGTTTGTTAACTAAACAGCATTGTATTATGTTTTTTTTCTTTTTATAAGTTAAAATAATTTTTTCCTTCCTTTAATTTAAACTGCTTGCTTCCCCAAATAAAATTACCTTTTACCTGTTGCGGAATGTCAATAAAAATATCCCATTTTTTGTTTGGCTGTTGCTGATATTTTACAGCAATCGTTCCCATTGGATGGGGCATGCTTGCTTCGCAAAAAGTCAGGTTGCCCAGCGCAGGTTTTATTTGTACCGATGTAAAGCCCGGGCTGGTAGAAGTAATGCCACAAACAGTTGCCAGCAAATCATAACAGGGGCTTGCACTCCAGGCATGGCAATCGCTTCGGGTGGGTTCCGGTGCTTCGGCAAATGTGGAAAGCCCATTATTAAGCATGGTTATCCATGGCCCCAGGTTGCCAATATAGCTGTTCCCCATTCCTGCCTTTTTTAGTGCCTGCAATAAATAGAACCGGTAATAATAAGTACATTGAATTAAGGAAGTATCCACCATTGTTTGTTGTAATATTTGCATTGCATCGCTGTCAGAAAAAGTTCCGGTTAACACACCCAATGCCTGTGCATGTTGGCTAAAAATTGTTTTATCGGGTGTATCGGCCAACAGATTTTTTTGTGCATCCCAGCAATTTTTATACACGGCATTTTTGATGGTGGCAGCCGTAGTTAAATAATTGGTGGTATTATTTTTTAGTTTAAAATATTGGTATAAGTCAGCCGCCTTTTGCAAGGCCATTACATATTGCAAAGTAAGTATGGAAGAGTTGCCTTCTTTATCAAATGATGGTGTACCGCTCCCTATATCCTGCCCCAGCCAGGGCCATTGCTTTGCCCAGTCCACAAAATTCCAGTGAGGCATTTTTGCCAGCATGCCTTGTTGATTTACATACTGCTGGTGCCATTGTAAAATTTGTTGTATTGCGGGCAATTGTTGTTGTATAAAGGCATCATCTTTTTTGTGCATCCAAAAATCATGTATCATCAAAATCCAAAATAAGGAGAAGGGTGGTATCACCTGCAGGTTGTTGCTGGGGTAGCGGCTTTGTGTAATGCCTTCGGGCAACATGGAATACCTGATTTGTTCAATTGCATTTTTCATCAGCCTGTCATCGCCGCTTACGTATAGCGAAATGAGAGCCTGTATCCGGGTATCGCCTACATACTGCAATTGCTCGTAATAAGGGCAATCCATGTAGGTATCAAAAGCACACAACCTGGCAGTGTGCCACCCTACTTTAAAAATAGTATTAAGGGTACTATCGTTGCAGTTAAAATTGGCTTTTTGCTGAAAAGGGTATGCGGTAAAATACCCCTGCAAATTGTTTATTTCCAAAGCCTGCTGATGATTTTCTATGTGCAATAAAATATAGCGGTAGGTACGGTAATACATTGTACGGTACAAACGATTGCTACCACCATCGGCTATATACACATCGTAATCGCCGGTTATTTTTTTATTGGTTATATCATTTCTATTGCCTTTGTTGCCGGCATCATCCACCGGGCTTTCGGCATAAGTGAGGGTAATTTTTGCTCCCTTGCCGCCACTCACCAATAATTCTATAAAGGCTGTTGTAAGATAATTCTGGTCGAGCAAGAGCGTTACATTTGCCCATGGCTGAATGGCCAAACTGCCCGTGCCTGTTAAAAAATTATCGGTTATATTATTTTGCAAGCCGGTAGTTTTCCTTATCAGGGATATGCGTTGCAACGCTTCTTCCGGTACGGGTATTTTGCTGGCAGATAATACCCTGATGGTTTTATTATTTGCTGCTTCGCTACTATTTTGCAACACTATTTTTTCTGTAATTTTTGGGGTGGGCCATTGGCTGTCGTCAAAATTTATGGCCTCCCAATTGTAGGGATAGCGCTGTGCCAGCACCTGCTCAAAAGCACCGGTAATATGGCTGATGGTGGCCTGGGGTGTGTAGGCAATATTTTCAATTACCCGCCAACTGGTATCAGTATTTACCATCCATTCGTTGGCTGTAGCGCCTGCCACCAGCAAGCCGGTTTGGTAACTTAATTGCGACCATGCCGAGTACTCCCCATCGTTCCAAACCTGCGCTGCTAACACATTATTGCCTTTTATTAATTGCGGTGCAATATCAATAGTTTGGTAATGCCAGTGCTGCACATCGCTTTTTGCCGGGCCAAAAGAAACGGATTGCCCGTTTACAAAAAAGCGATAATGCTGATCGGCAGAAATATGGATTATAAAACTGGCAGGTTTACTATCCATAGTTATCTGTTTGCGAAAATGAAAAACACCATACGCATGTGGGTTAGCTTTAGGGTGTGCAATCCACGATGCACCTGTGCCAGCTTGAAGGGCGGAGCCATCAATTGATTGTGCATCACAAAAACAAAAACAGCATATCCCTCCAATGGCAACCGCAATACGATAGCTGCATAATACAAACCATCTATTTATCATTTTTACTTCTTTACATTTTTACAATTCTCTTATCCAGATATTCCTAAAACTGATGGGTTGGCTTGGGTCCCCATGATCTTGCAATTTAATACAAGATGCTTTATGGGCTTTGTATAGGGTGCATTTCAAATTGTCGCAGCTATGCCACAGCCTTGAGAGTTGTTTTAGTGAGTTCAATAATTTTATTCCAATCATTATTTTTTCTCACCACTC
>JAYVGA010000080.1:0-23581 GCA_043772635.1 Chitinophagaceae bacterium | reverse complement strand
CATGTGGCACCACCAGCATCATTTTAAAGAAGCAGCAGGAGGAGTGGAGATGACGGATATTGTGCATTACAAACTCCCATTTTGGTTTTTGGGAGATATTGCCAATGCGTTATTTGTAAACCGGCAATTGAAAACTATTTTTGATTACAGGTATAAAATAGTTGCAGAAAAATTTGGGCAATAGGCAATGCCTGCCCGGCTGCATAGCGGGCAAGAGGCAATAGGCAAGAAGCGATAGGCAAGAAGCAATAGGCAATAGGCAATGCGTGCCCCTATAATTTTGTAGGGGGGCAACAAGCAAATATTACAGCCAACTTATTCTTAACTAAACAATAGTTATTAAAAGGTATCATTATTGCAGGGTAGCAATATCTTAGCACAATATTGTTACCACAATGAAATATGCAGTTAAACTTTTGATAGTATTTTATTTTGCCTGCAATGCTGTATTGTATGCGCAGCAGCAGCAAAAGACAATTGAAGTACAACAACCTGCACCGCTTACCAGTACGGGATATTACCCAGATACTACGCTGGTGCTTATTCCTTTCGGGTATAAACAATCTGCACTATACCAACCCCATTTTTATATAGTTATAGACAGTGTTTTTGAGATGCTGCACAAAAAAAAAGACATCACACTTTCTATTGATGGCTATGCACACCCAAGCGAGGGCAACGATACCATTTGTAAATATTTAGCTTTAAACAGGGCTTTGTTTGTAAGCAATTATTTACTGGGCCGTGGTATAGACAGCAGCCGGATAATTTTGGTAAGGGGGCTGAGTAAAACAAAATCGGTAAACAGTATTATAGATAAAGACGGGCACAACCGTTACTGCAGGGTGGAGCTGCATTTAAATTTTCCGGTGCCACCCGAAGTTGTAAAAAAAGCCGACAGGGATGAAGATGGCATTGCAGACTTAGAAGATATTTGCCCCGATGATTATGGCTATAAAGAAAATAATGGCTGCAAAGATTCCAATACAATTGTAATTCCTTTCGAGAGTCAGCAATCATTTTTATCGTCGTTTACTTACAATGCATTAGACAGTGTGGTAGCGGTGCTAAAAGAAAATGAAGCATTCACCTTAACTATAGAAGGACATGCATATAAAACAGAGGGCATCCTGTCTGTATGCGAAAGGCTGGCAATGGAAAGAGCCTGGATTGTGAAAAAATATTTACTCTCCCGTAATATTTCCTACAAACGTATTATTACCGTAAACAGTGCAGGGGTTAGCCGGCCTTACAATGCAGGTAAAAATCCAAGAGAGATTACTGAAAATTGCCGTGTTGAAATTTTACTTAAAAAATAGTGCGCTATTTTATCCCTGCTCTTTTTTTCAATTCGGTAACCGGCATTACTATCAATCTTCCTATGGGTTTATTATTACGGTAAGTAATTACTTTCATAGCCACTGCATCTTTAGGAACGGTTACCGGTGCTGCGTATGCAGGGTAAAAATTATCCGGGAAAGAATTATCAAAACTGTAATAAATATTTAAACCTTCCACTTGTGTACTAAGCGTAACCACAATTCCTGCATCTTTTTTTCTTACTACAAAATTGGCATCATACATACTGGGGGCATATTTTATTGCCGCTTCATCAAATCTTTCCAAATGATTTTCTACACGGCTCACAAAATTATTCCAGTTCCGGTTTTCCTTTGGGCTCCATAATACTTCTGCAATGGCAAAAGCACGGGGCCATGTCATGTATTGTGCATGGCGCATGTTATACACCTGCTCCGTCCATAAATTTGCCTGCCCTCCTTTAATTAATTTTGCATCTGTGCCTTCGGGTACAGGTTCAAACTGGTATGCCTTTTTTAACAGTAAGGTGGAGTATACAGGTGGTTCAATTATGGCATCACCCTGCATATAATCAATGTATGCAAATTCAGCAGGGCTCATTACTACTTCATTTCCCATTTTAGCAGCATCAATTCCACCACCCATACCACGCCAGCTCATTACAGCAGCATTGGGCGCTAAGCCTCCCTGCAAAATTTCATCCCAGCCAATTGTTTTTTTTCCTTTAGAAGCAATTATTTTTTCTACCCGTTTTACAAAATAACTTTGCACTTCATCCAGGTTTTTTAAGTTTTCTTTTTTCATCAATGCTTTTACTGCTGCACTTTTTTCCCAAAAATTCCGGGCTGTTTCATCTCCACCCATATGTATGTATTCAAAAGGAAAAAGTTGCGCCACTTCTGTAAAAACTTTATCAATAAAATCATATACTTTTTCGCTGGCAGGGCAAAGGGTATTATCAAGGATGCCATAAAAATGCTTGCCATCTGTGGGCCATATCATAAACTGTTCGCCAGAGTTTACCCTGTATGTTCCGGGAGTGCAGGTTAAATCGGGGTAGGCTGCAATAGCCGCTAAACTATGCCCGGGGATATCAATTTCGGGTAAAATATTTATAAATTTTTCTTTGGCATACTGCACCAGTTCTTTAATGTCTTCATGCGTATAAAAACCACCATAAGTTTTTGGTTCGTTTGGTAATGGTGCAGAAAATTTACCGAAGGTTCCTGTTTTATCTACCCGCCATGCCCCTACTTCAGTAAGTTTGGGAAAAGATTTTATCTGTATCCGCCAGCCCTGGTCGTCTGTTAAATGCAGGTGCAACAAATTAAATTTATACTTCGCCATCTGATCAATATAATCCTTTACCTCTGCCACTGTAAAAAAATGGCGGGACACATCCAGCATTAAACCTCTCCACCCAAACCTTGGGTTATCTTCTATAGTAACAAAAGGAATGGCCCATGCAGTAACAGGTTTTTTATTTTGATTGTTTTCAATCTGCTTTGGTAACAGTTGTAATAAAGTTTGTACCCCATAAAAAATACCTGCAGGTGCTGCTGCAGTAATGGTAACGCCATTGGCGGCTACCTGTAACCGATAGCCTTCAGACGGAATAGTTTTATCAGGTGATAACGATAAAAAAATTGAATTAGCTGCTTCGGTATTGCCTTCTGTTGCAGTAACAGTATTACCGGCTGCCGTAAGCTGGCTGGCCAATAAGCCGGCTATCTTTTTAAGTTCTTCATTTTTTGTGAAGATGATGGAGAGATTAGCGGGTAAAACAAATTTTCCATCCCCCGCTGTTAATGAAACAGGTTTTGGTATAAGTATATTCTGCAGGTTAGCAGGAGTGTTTTGTGCTGCTGCAATTGTATTAATAAAAATCAGCATGCCCAACAGTATTTTATTTTTCATACTTAAAATATTTGTAGCACAAGTTAATTATTTGAAACTAACCGCAAATAAAAAAGGCTGACAAGTTTTCCTTATCAACCTTTTAAAATAAATTTATCTGATATTAGCCCGGCATACGTCCAATGTATTTTTCTATTTGTTTTATCTGATCTACAATTTGCGGCGTGGTGGGTTTAAAACTTTTTGCTTTTTTAAAATATTCTTTGGCCACACGAAACTCTCTTTTGTTCATCATAATAGAACATAGCTGCAGGTATGCAGCGGCGTTGTTTTCATTATCCGGCAAGCCTGCCCGTATGGCCTGGCGTATATACGCTTCGCCTTCTTTCATATTTCCTTTTTGCATGGCCAGCATACCCAGCTGCAGTTTGTTTGGTCCTTCGGCCTGTTTGGTAAGAGAGCCGCCGCCCAGGCTCAAACTTTTTTTCATGTGTTTTTCTGCTTCATCAAACTTTTGATCTACCATGGCAAGGTTGCCTTTAAGGGTATAATATACGGACCGCATAGGCTTTATCAGCAGGCCCGGAAACATAATACCATCCACTACTTTTTTAGCAGCTTCCATATCGCCTGTTTCCATATGAGATTGTATAAGGCGCATGGGGCCAAGCAAAAAATGTCCAACAATTAATACAACAGCCAAAAGATATAAAATAAATGAAGGCCAGAAACTGGTTTGGTAATTTACAAAAATGGCCAACGCCAGCAGGCCAAGCCCCAGCCATAAGCGGTATTTAATGATGGTATTCATCCACTTCATATCAATAAAAATTTACCCGCAAACAACAGTTTTTACGGGTGGCAAAGATAGGTTATGATGTTATATTTAAAAGGCAGTATATGGCTATTCTTTTACTAAACTGAGTTTGGATTGAGGCATGTGTAAGGAGCGGGGCAAAAAAATTTAAAAGAAAATTCTTTGTATAGTCCAGAAAACGGCTATAGCTGCAATTAAAGCAGATAGGGGAATTACTATTCTTGTACGGTACCAGGGTTTGTTGCCAAAGGGTTTTGCCAGTAAAAAAAACGCTGCTAAAATAACAGTAACCTGCCCCAGCTCTACACCAATATTAAACATGAGCAGGGAAGTGAGATAACCATTTTGAGGAAGGCCCAATTCTGTAAGTACACTTGCAAAGCCCATCCCATGTATGAGACCAAATAAAAAAACTATTCCTATACGGCTTGCTTTTAATTTAGGAGAAAAAATATTTTCGAGCGCCACATACAATATGGATAAAGCAATAACCGGTTCTACAATATTGGCTGGCGGTTTTATTACCTGGTACATGGCAAGCCCCAGTGTAATGGTATGTGCTACGGTAAAAGCCGTGGCCTGCCACAAGATGGGTTTTAATTTTGGGTTTAATAAAAACAAACAAAGAACAAATAAAATATGATCTAAGCCGAGCGGAAGAATATGGGTGTACCCTAATTGTAAATAAACAAATGCTACATCTGTTTTACTCAGTTTAGATAAACTCTCTGCATCATGCGCCAATAAAGACTGGCTGAGGAGAGATAAAAGCAATATACCTCCAAAAATTTTGCAATGATATGTGAAGTTGTTTTTGTTCATGTTATACAACAGTTGTATAATAATTTAAACAGGTTTAAGAATTAAAAAATGAGAATGGTCCCTAACTTTTTGCAGGGTTCAATGCTAATACATAAATGAATTTGTTTTAACTTTTCTCCATAAAAAAATCAGCTGCCCAGTGGGATCTTCGGGCAAAGTGCTTAAGCAAACCTTAGTATAAAATATATGGAAAACTCTTACACAACCTCATTACCTTATTAATTTTTAAAATAAGGTAATAAGGTTAAAACTTTAATTATCCAAATTTCTACTAAGGTTAAAATCAATGGAGCAGCGCTTACTCACCTATTACAGAAAAATAAAAACAGTAGATAATATTTAATATGCAGTACAAATTATAATACCCCATTTTATTTTTATAATAAGACAATAAGGGTTTTATAAATAATGATATTGTTTTTTCTACTCAAGGTTGGCTCAATATGCATACAAGCTTCTGCTTTTTATTTTTTTTTGCAAATTAAAATCTGCAACCCAAAAACCTTATTTATTTATTGCAACCACATGTAATGTCTTTAACCTTAGTAGTAGAAATTTGCCGCATTAAATTATCCAAACCTTATTACCTTATTCTATCCAGCGCTCTTCAGAATTCCCAGGGCCAATAAGGTTTGCCCAATTTTCTACCAGGGTTGGCTCAATATGCATACACTGCTGCATATAATTATAGTTCTTCAAAATAAGAATTAACCATATTGAACAGATCTATTAACTAAATTAAATTATCCATTCTAATTCTTAACCCTGCTTTTATTTTTTACAGTTGCGTGTTGTTAATGGAGCTTGCCCTTTTTAATAATTCAGGATTTTTGCTGCCGGTGAGCATGGCCGTTTTTAAATAGTCTTTTGCTTTTAAAATATTTTTTTGGTTATAGGCAATCCAGGCCAGTTCGTTGTTTACATCAATATTTTTGGGGCGTATGGCGTATTCCATCATGGCATATTTGTAAGCGCTGTCCCATTGGTTTGTTTTGGCAAAAGATTGTGCAAGCTCCAGTGAAACGGAGTGGTGGCCGGAGTTTGCATCGGTAACAAGCATTTTTTGCACCTCATTATATTTCTCCATTGCTTTTTTATTATCGCCCATGGCTGCATACACATCTGCCTTCTGCTCTTCAAAAGAAGATTGCTGCATTATGGCAGTGGCAGAATCCAACAGGGCTAATGCCCTTGTATAGTTTTTTCTTTTGGCTTCTACTTTTGCAAGGCCCGCCATGCTGGGTGCATAGCTTGGCCGCATAACCAGATTTTCCGCAAAAGCCTGTTCTGCATCTTCCATTCTGTTGGTATTAATATACAGTTCTCCCAAAACATTCCTGCTCCAGCATTGGGGTTCGCTGCCTGGCAGCCCGGCTTTTACGGCCAGCTTCATGGCATCTATCGCACCATTGTTATCTCCATAAATTTCACGCAGGTAAGATGCCCGTGAATAAGATTCCAGGGATGGCTTTATAGCCTGCATTTTATCCGATACTACAACAGCCTCCTCATAATTACCCAGCTCTACATTAGCATCTACCAATATGCCATACACATAAGCATTATCGGGGTTAATGCTCCTGGCTTCTTCAGCCAGTTTTTTTGCATCTGCAAACTGGTGCTGGCTCATTCTTAAAGAAGCTTTATACACCTTTGCCTCAAAATTTTGTGGGTCAATACTTAAAATGCCATTTAGTATTTTTTCTATGGCTGTATAGTAAAAATGATGCTCACCGGTAATGCGCTGCTCTGCAATAAAAATAGTAGCTGCCTGCAGGCGTAGTTTGGTGTCTTGTGGTTTTGCAGCAATCTTCTGTTTTAATTCTTTTACTTTTTCTTTGGTTTTGATCCACTCTGCTGCTTTGGCCAGGGCACCTTCTCTCTCCAGCAAATCTGGTATGCCCATAGGGTTTTGCTGACTGATGTATTGTTTTAATGCTGCTTCGTTTTGATTACAACTGAATGTGCCAATGGCTGTAAAACAAATAAGGGTAAAAATGCTTAGGAGGGTTAAATTTTTTTTCATTTGATTTTATTTTTAACAGATACGAAAAAAGAAGAACCGGAGTTCTTCTTTTTAATAGTTATTCTTTTTTTATCTTTTTGCAGGCAGCCTTAAGATACTTTATGATACTGTAATATAACTACACACAAAGTCCTACATCATCATAGCTGCATATTATTTAATTTGTTTTTACAATTCCTATCGTATAAGATCTTACTCCGTTAGGCAGGTGTACTGTTGCATAATAAGAGGCTGATGCCAGGTTTGGCTTGCTCCACTGCACATAATAATCGCCTTTAGCTTTACTGCCTTCGTTTATAGATGCAATTTTTCTACCCAAAGCATCTGTAATATCTATACGTACATTGGTTGTACTTTCTGTTAATTTATAATGAAAGGTGGTAGTAGTTTTAAAGGGACTTGGAAATGCACTAAGTCCGATATAGCCGGGCAATAGTCCCAGGTTAGTAACTACGCTTTTTGGTCCTGTGTAACCAGGTCCGTTAAAGCCTCTCCATGGTGTTTGCACAAAAGGAAATGCTGCTTTAAAAGTGGTATCGTTTTTACCAACACCTTCTTTAAATGTAATTGTGTTTACCAGTTGTGGCGTTACGGGGCTGCCACCAGGTACATAATCATCGTACCACAAACCAATAGCAGCAAGGAATACACCGCCTACGGCCTGCAGTTCAATAGTAGTTACATCATCTTCCAGTCTTCTGCCATTAGGAAAACCATCCATGTTGGGAATAAACTGAAGGTTGGCATTTGCGTTAAACCTTGCATCGGTTAAACCCAGCACGGCTGCCTGCACAATACCCAGCGGGCTAAAGTCGGCACTGTTTCTTGCAGTAACAGGCACTGCCATATTTAATCTTAAATAATCGCCAAGCGTAGGTAAAAAATTATTGATAAAAGGTTTGCCTGCAGCCAAGGGATTTCCTGCTTTGCCGGTAGCTAACTGGTAAGGCCTTAGATTGGGAACACCTGTATAAAATGCCGGTAAAATATCTACAGCTCTTGGGCTGGTAGCATCGGGTAATAATATGCTTCCAAAATTTGCTTCAGATAATGCTGTACCATCTAATGCCGGTGAACCTTTTAATGGAAACAAACCAGGCTTTCCGTTTCTAAAATCAAAAGCGCCTAAAGATTTTGTTTGCACTCTTAATTTTGCAAGGCCGGGTACTGCAGTGCCAAACTGAGAATCATCCATGTACAAAGCAAGTTCCGGATTTTTAAAATTAGGGATAAACTCGCCATCGCCTGATGGAGATGTGGCATTCCATTTATCTTTCATACCAATGGGAATAATAACTTCATTGGTTAATGGCATACCGAGTCTTGACACCTGTGTCCATGCACCTGAGGTTGCAGGTTTAGTGCCATCTGCACTTAGCGTTGTTATTGCAGGCCTGCTGGCATTTGCATATACACCTATAATAAAATCGCCATCTAAAATACTGGTAGCCTGTGCTGCAGTTTTTCCTGTTTTTTGTAACGTAGCAATGGGTACTTCAATAGCAATGGTATGGCAGTTTAATTTTGCCAGGCCATCTCTTGCACCTGCAGTTCTAAAACCACCGGCATCAAATGCACCGCCAAGGTCTACAAAAAAAGGATCGTCTATCGGGCCACAAAAAACTTTTTCACCAGATGTGGCTGTGGCAATTGCTGCCGTCATTAAAGCGTTGTAACTGCTGGCGCCTAAACCTACACCAGATTCAATACTTCTTGGCCCAATGTTATTTGGAGGAACAACTCCATTTGTAACAATGGCAGTAAATGCAGCGCCGCCATTAATACTTCTTTCGCAGGTGTAGGTAGTTTTTAAATTTTGTTTACCCAGCCTGATGTTAAAAAAGGTAGTACCATCTTCATTTACCTGCGTAAAAGTAAAACGGTAAATAATATCATCGCCTGGTGTGGCGGTATTATTATCTACGTGTATTTCGTAGCGGATGTTTTCTCCAAAGCTATACCAGTTGGGGCCTCCGGCAGGATGCTCAAAAGGAATATAGTTTGCTATTAAAATAATTTTGCTGCTGTCTGCCGGGCTGCGAAAAGCATACAGATCTGTATTATCTGCAAGGGGATCGTTACTTATTAATGGTGCTTCCCGGTGGCTTGATGCAGATGCAGTTATTGCAAAGGCAGTAACGCAAAGCAGCATTGCAGTAATTTTTTTAAAATATTGTTTCATATAATTTCTTTTATTTATAATGATTTAAATGTTGCTTAAAATCTTGGTTTAATGGTATAATCGTATCCTCTCCACGGTGTTTGCACAAAAGGAAAACCAGTTTTAAAAGTGGTATCATTTTTTGTGGGGCCGGCAGTAAAGCTCAGTACGTTTACCAGGTTAGTAGTTACCGGGCTGCTTCCATCTAATTTATAATCATCATACCATAATCCTATTGCTGCAAGTGCAACACCGCCTACGGCCTGCAATTCTATGGTGGTTACATCATCTTCCAGTCTTCTGCCATTGGGAAAACCATCCATGTTGGGAATAAACTGTAATGCGTTGCTTGTATTGTATGCAGCATCTGTAAGGCCCAGCACGGCTGCGTTTACAATACCAAGGCTGCTGAATTTAGGGTCGTTGCGGGGTGTAACAGGCACGGCCATATTAAGCCTCAGCATATCGCCAAGTGTAGGTAAAAAATTATTAATAAAAGGTTTGCCTGCAGATAAAGGGCCACCTGTTTTTCCTGTTGCCAATTGGTAAGGAGCCAGGTTAGGAACACCGGTATAAAATATCGGTAAAATATCTACGGCCCTCGGGCTCTTATTATCTGGTAATAATACTCCGCCAAAGGCAGCTTCTGCCAGGGCTGTTCCATTTACAGCAGCCGTACCTTTTAAAGAAAATAAACCAGCTTTGCCATTTCTAAAATCATACACACCCAGTGAGTGGTTTTGAATTCTTAATGCATTTAATGCAGGAACCGCAGAACCAAACTGGCTGTCGTCCATGTATAACGCTAATTCAGGATTGGTAAAATATTGTGCAAACTGTAAATCGTTTGATGGGTTTGTTGAATTCCATTTGTCTTTTAAACCTACGGGTATAATGGCCTCATTGGTAAGTGGCATTCCCAGGCGGGATACCTGTACCCATGGGCCTGTGTAAGCCACTGCAGCACCTGCACTCAATGTTTTTATTTGTTGCCTGCTGGCACTTGCCCATACACCAATAACAAAATCGCCATCTAAAATATTAGCAGCCTGTGCTGCTGTTTTACCATCTTTTTGTAAAAGATTGATAGGAATTTTAAGTGCAATGCTGTGCACATTATATCTTGTTAAACCATCTTTTGTTGGGTTTACTGTATTCCCTTCCGGACGGAAATTACCGAGGTCAAAAGCACCTGCCAGGTCTACAAAGAATGGATCATCTACCGGGCCGCAAAATACTTTTTCGCCGGAAGAAGCTGTTGCAATAGCAGCAGTAATTAAAGCATCGTAATTGGGAGCACCTAAACCAACCGGTGTACTATTTATAGAGCGTGGGCCAATATTAGCCGGGGGTACAATACCACCAGTAACAATAGAAACAAACGCACCGCCGTTTACACTCTTCTCACATGTGTATATTGTTTTAAGATTTTGCTTACCTAAACGGATATTAAAAAATGTTGTGGGATCTTCATTTACCTGTGCAAACGTAAACCGGTAAAGGATATCATCTGCAGTGGTAGTTGTTTTGTTTTTTATGTGTATTTCGTAGCGGATATTTGTACCAAAATTGTAATAGTTTGGTCCGCCTTCAGGTAGCTGAAAAGGAATATAATTACAGATAATGGTTACCGTATTTGGATCATCAGGACTGCGGAATGCATACACGTCTGTATTATCGCACAAGGGATCGTTGGAAATTAACGGAGCCTCTCTATGGCTGGATGCATCAGACAGATAACTTACCGTAAGCAGGGCAAGCATCAGCATAAGCTGTTTCATTTTAATCACAGATTTTTTCATTATAATAAATTTATTGATTAGTATTATTTAGAAGTGGTGGCGTTATTAAAGTTGAATAAAAGAGATAAACGGAAACTGTTTTTTAAAGCACTGATGTTTGAATTGTTGCCCGTGGGAACCAGGTAAGAAAAATTAAAGCCAGTTACTTTATATACTATTCCTGCACCCGCAGTAAAATAATTCCTGTTGCCTTTTAATTTGTTTTCATGAAAGTAGCCGGCTCTTAAACTAAACTTATCCATGTAAGTATATTCGCTGCCCAGTGCCAGTTGCACTTCTTTTATTTCTTCTTTAAAACCGCCGGGCGCATCGCCATAAGAACTAAACCAGCTGCTTACCACACCCTTATTTTCGTAAGCTTCTACTTTAGCAGCATCATTAGGATCGGGAGGAGTAGGCACCAGTAATTTGCTTACATCAAGTGCAAATGAAATTTTATTGTCTTCATTAAAACTTTTGTTGTAAGCAGTGCCCAAAGAAATATTTGCAGGAATAAAACTCTGCTTACCGCCGTAATCTATTTTGCTGCCCAGGTTGGTAAGGGCTGCGCCAAAGTTCCACCCACTGGTGTTTTTATAAAACACAGAAAGATCAGCAGCTACGGAGTTTCCTGTTTTGTAATCGCCGTTGCCGTTATTATCTGCCAGCTTACTGTTTATATAACGAACAGAAAGACCAATACCCATTTTTTGAGAAAGCTTGCGGGAGTAACCTGCTTCTATTGCAAGATCATTGGGTCTGAATTTTTTTATTTCCTGGCCGGAGTTATCGGTAAAACTAAAAGTACCCATGCTGAAATTTCTTACACCAATACTTATGGCATCAAGATCGCTTAATTTATAAAACCCGGAAGCAGACATTTGATACAAATCTTTTATATCCAGCTCGCTTAACCAGGGAGTGTAGGTAAGACCAATGCCAAAATTTTTTTCGTTGAAGACTGTTTTGGCGCCGTTATAAAAAATAGAATTTGCATCGGGGTTTGTTGCAATTGCAACATCGCCCATACCTGCAGTTCGGGCATCAGCAGCAAGTCGTAAAAAAGGTACTGCTGTAGTAATGGGGTTTTCTGTGGAGGATTGTGCAAACAATGTTTGTGTAAACATAGTAAAAAACAGTACCGGAAGAATAACCAGGGTATGTCTTAGATTCATAAGCGTAGTGTTTATAGTTTAAAAAATGTAAATTGTTAAAACACATACGGGTAATTATGAAGGGCAGATTTATTAATCTGTTTTTTAAATTAATAATTAAAAGATGGGATAAATATGATGGAGATAAAATATTAATTTTTATAATAAAATGTTTGGGCTGTAGAACATTTCTTACCATGATGTTTTTATACCTGGTAAAACAGATTATAGAAGGATTAAATATTTTTTAGAATTTAAATTTTGGAAACCCGTATTTTTGCCCACCAAAAAAGTACGCTGCAGTAATAAATGGTCCCGTAGTTCAATGGATAGAATAGAAGTTTCCTAAACTTTAGATGCAGGTTCGATTCCTGCCGGGACCACCATATTTAAACTTATGTTTAGTGCGTATGTAATTAAAAGCTTAGCGCATGATTTTTTTTATAAAGGTCATTGCGAAAATCTTGAAGAACGGATTAAGCAACACAACTCTGGAATGACTGAATCTATAAGACCTTACATCCCCTTTAGCCTTTTCTATTTCGAAGAGTTTACAACAAGAGAAGAGGCTATCAAAAGAGAAAAATATTTTAAAACCGCAGCGGGCAGAAGATTTCTAAAAAAAATGGTCCCGTAGTTCAATGCCCGCCCGGCTGACGCCAGTCGGACGGGGATAGAATAGAAGTTTCCTAAACTTTAGATGCAGGTTCGATTCCTGCCGGGACCACAAAGTAAGAGGTTTCATTTATAACCGCTTTTATCCTTAGGTTTTTTACATTCCCTTATATACTCAGCTATCATCTATTTAGCCGCTGTTTTTAACTATTTTACACCCTAAATAAATTGACTATTCTTAATTGTACATGCGAGCACTACACTGGATAGCCAAGAGACAATATTAAATTTTGAGTGATGGATAACCAACAACATGGTTTTTTAATATATAATACACCAAACAATAATGTTAGGGTAGATGTTTTTTTACAGGATGAAACAGTTTGGCTCTCTCAAAAAGCAATGTCTGCATTATTTGGCTGTAGTACTGATAACGTTTCTCTGCACCTTAAAAATATATTTGAAAGTGAAGAATTAAAGGAAGATTCAGTTACCGAGGTTTTCTCGGTAACTGCTGCTGATGCTAAAATGTATAAAGTAAAACATTATAATTTAGACGCTATTATTTCTGTAGGTTACAGAGTAAACAGCAGCAAAGCCACCCAGTTTAGAATATGGGCTACTAAAACTTTAAAAGAATACATCATAAAGGGTTTTGTAATGGATGATGCCCGGTTAAAACAGGGGCAAACTGTTTTTGGTAAAGATTATTTTAAAGAATTATTACAAAGGATCCGGTCTATAAGGGCCAGTGAGCGCAGAATATACCAGCAGGTAACAGATATTTTTGCGGAGTGCAGTATTGATTATGATAAAAATGCAACTATAACAAAAGAGTTTTATGCCATGGTGCAAAATAAATTTCATTTTGCAATTACAGGAAAAACAGCAGCCGAAATAATTTATACATCTTCAGATAGCAATAAAGAAGCTATGGGGCTTACTACATGAAAAATTCTTCAGAAGGCAGAGTTTTAAAACAGGATGTAATAGTTGCAAAAAACTATTTGCAGGAAAATGAGATTAAGCAACTGGAAAGAACGGTAACTGGATATTTTGATTATATAGAAGGTCTGGTAGAACGGGAAAATACATTTACCATGGAGCAGCTGGCTGTGAGTGTAAATGAATTTTTATCCTTTAGCAGGTACAAAGTTTTGGAAGGCAAAGGCAGAGTATCAAAATTACATGCAGATAAAAAAGCGGTAAAGGAATATGATACCTTTAATAAAACGCAAAAGATAATCTCTGATTTTGATAAGGAGATAAAAAAATTAGACAAGAAAAAATAATTATATACCTAAAGCGGAGAATTGAATAAATATTTCCATCTCACCTCTCCCAATTCACCCTCACCTCTTTCACCTCTCCCGAATTTCCTCCAATCATAATTTCAAACTCACCGGGTTCCCAATCGTATTTTAATTCATTATTATAAAATTTTAAATCATTGGTTGAAACAGAAAAAATTATTTTTTTACTTTCTCCCGGTTTTAAAAAAATCTTTTTAAAACCTTTTAATTCTTTTACCGGCCTCACCACAGAAGCGGTAATATCCCTGATGTATAACTGCACCACTTCTTCTCCTGCATAATTGCCGGTATTGGTAAGCGTAATGCCCGCTTCAATTTTTTCATTTCCCCTGGCGGTTGTTTTGCTTAAATTAATATTGCTGTAAGTAAAACTGGTATAACTAAGCCCAAAGCCAAAAGGAAATTTTGGGCTGTTGGGTAAATCGGTATATGCAGAAACATAGTTTAAATCATTTTCATCTTTTGCCGGGCGGCCGGTATTGTAATAATTGTAGTACACAGGAATTTGTCCTTCGCTCCGGGGGAAAGTCATGGGTAATTTTCCGGCCGGGTTATAATCTCCAAACAATACATCCGCTATGGCATTACCAGCCTGGCTGCCCAGCCACCAGGTATATAAAATGGCAGTAGCATTATCGGCTGTGTAATTAAAAACCAATGGCCTACCTGCACTTATTAATACCAGCACCGGTTTGCCTGTGGCTATTATTGTTTTAATCAATTCTTCCTGCACGCCCGGTAAGCCAATGCTGCTGCGGCTTTTAGCCTCGCCACTCATATCCCTTGTTTCGCCTGCAGTTATAACCACTACATCTGCCTGGCTGGCTATAGCTACTGCTTCTGCAAATCCTGCACGGCTGCTGTCATTAATATTGCAACCAGGGGCGTATAATAATTTTGAACCAGCACCTTGTTTTTTTTCTACTGCATCCCACAGGGTAGTTATTCTTGCGGTATCATCCGGCCAGTTAAAACTCCAGAACCCTAAATGATCTCTTACGCTTTTTACAAACGGGCCAATTAATGCAATGCTTTTATTTTGTTTAGAAAGCGGTAAGAGTTGATTTTTATTTTTTAATAATACGATACTCTTTTGGGCCATAACTTTTGCCAGCTCCAGGTGCGCTTCATTATTCCATTGTGCTTTTTCTCTTTCCGTATTGCAATATTTAAACGGGTCGGCAAACAAACCCATTTCAAATTTCTTTTTTAGTATTCTTTTTACTGCATCATCTATTACGGTTGTTTTTACTTTTCCTTCATTTACCAGTTTTTCTAAATTTTGAATATATGATCGGCTTTCCATATCCATATCGCTGCCTGCATTAGCTGCAAGCATAGCTGCATCATTATTATCTTTTGCATAACCATGTGCAATCATTTCGCCCACACTGCCCCAATCGCTTACTACAAATCCTTTAAATTTCCATTGGCTTTTTAAAATATCCCTCAGTAAATATTTGTTGGCAGTGGCCGGTATGCCATTTAAATCGTTAAACGAATTCATGAATGTAGCGGCACCTGCATCAAGCGCTGCTTTAAAGGGTGGTAAATAAATTTCGTGCAGCTGGCGCAGGCTCATATCTACAGAATTATAATCTCTGCCGCCTACCGCTGCACCATAAGCTGCAAAATGTTTACCACAGGCCATTACTGCATCAGTATTGCCCAGGCCCTTACCCTGGAAACCTTTTACCCTCGCAGCAGCAATTAAACTTCCTAAATAAGGGTCTTCGCCTGCACCTTCCATAACCCGCCCCCAGCGTGGGTCACGTGCTATATCTACCATGGGTGCAAAGGTCCAGTGCACACCCACAGCCGATGCTTCTATGGCGGCTGTCCGGGCAGTTTTTTCAATAGCCTCTATATCCCAACTGGCGGCTTCTGCCAGCGGAATGGGAAAAGTAGTGCGGTAACCATGTATCACATCCTGCCCAAATAATAACGGAATTTTTAACCGGGCCTGCATGGCAATTTCCTGCAGGTATCTTGTGCGTTCCACCCCGGTTACATTTAAAAAAGAACCCACCATTCCTTTTCTTAACTGGTTTTGTTTATCGTCATCTTTGGTAACGGGGCCGGTAGCTTCAAAGTCGCTGTTGTACTGGTTCATCTGTCCAATTTTTTCGGCAAGGGTCATCAGTTTTAAAACAGAATCTACTTTTGCATCAATAGTTTTTATTTGTTGTGCAGTAGCTTTACAGGTACAGGCAATGGCCAGCAACAAACAAAAAACAGGCTGTAGTATTTTTTTATATTTCATGGTTTATTTTTTATTGGACAAAAGCCATTGCAACAAATCGGGTTCTCCAAAAGCATTATCCCAGCTATTGTGATTGGCTTCTGGATAAAGCGTAAATTTTACGGAGGCATTTATTTTTTTTAATGCAGTTACAATGCGCTCAGAATATTGCGGCAGCACCACATCATCTTTGGCACCATGAAAGATCCACCAGTTTACTTTTTTTAGTTTTGATGCCGATGCAGTATCGGCTCCGCCGCAAATAGGAAATGCAGCTGCAAACAAACGGGGGTTTCTGCTAACAATTTCAAAAGTACCCATGCCTCCCATAGAAAGGCCGCCAACATAGATTTGCTTTTTTTGAACCGGGTATTTTTTTATTACGCTTGTTAGCAACTGTTGCAATAAGCCCATTGCCATGGTTGGTGTTCCGCCGGTTTGAAATTGAAAATCCCGTTCGCCATTTGCACCTGTTTTAATATTTACATTACTCCAAAAACTATTGGCAGGGCATTGCGGAAACAGCACTATAGCAGGATATTTTTTACGGATACTGTCTCTTAAAAATAATTCGCTTCCATGCATCAATTGTGCTTCATTATCATTTCCCCTTTCGCCGGCTCCATGTAAAAAAAGGATAAGCGGATATTTTTTTGCGGCATCATAATTTTGGGGCAACAGTAAGCGGTATGGCAATGTATCTTTACCTGCAATGAAATTAAATTTTTGGTAGAGGTTTGAATCCTGAGATTTTGCCATACTGCTTATTGTAAAAGGGAGCAGTAAAAAGAACAGGTATTTTTTCATGATATTGTTTATGGCTTTATTATTTTATTAAAAACTGGTTTGTAGGTTCAGATTAATGTATCTGTACATGTTTTCTTCTTTTCTTTTTATTGATGCGCCACTTTTAAAAATAGTTTCCTCTTTTACGTATTGCCGGGTGAGCCACCCTTGCAAATATTTTATACAAATGAGTTTATGCATGGGGTGACCCACCCTTGCGTAAACTTCTCAAAAATAATTTCCTCTTTTATTTGTTGCCGGGTGAGCCACCCCTCAACAAGATTTAATATAAGCAAATTTTTGCCTAGGGTGGCCCACCCTACACATTGACCCCCTACAAAATGTAGGGGCAGGCTAATGACTTATTTACAAATGACTTATTCTTCCACTCCTTCCAGAGCAAACAAAAATGCATACTCCCTTGCCCTGTCCCGCAGTGCTTTAAAACGCCCGCTGGCTCCGCCATGGCCCGCTTCCATATTTGTGAAAAGCAAAATATGGTTGCTGTCTGTTTTTAGTTCCCGCAGTTTGGCTACCCATTTGGCCGGTTCAAAATACTGCACCTGGCTATCGTGCAGGCCGGTGGTTACCAGCATATTTGGGTAAGCTTTTTTTTCTACATTATCATAGGGCGAATAGGTTTTCATATAATCGTAGCTGGCTTTATTGGCGGGGTTGCCCCACTCATCATATTCATTTGTTGTAAGCGGAATGCTGGCATCGCTCATGGTATTTATTACATCTACAAAAGGTACCTGTGCTACAATTCCTTTCCAAAGTTCGGGGCGCATATTTACAACAGCACCCATAAGCAGGCCGCCGGCACTGCCGCCCATGGCATACAGGTGCGGGCTGCTGGTATACTTACCGGCTATCAAAAAATCGGCACAATCAATAAAATCGGTAAACGTATTTTTCTTTTTCATCATCTTGCCATCTTCATACCAGCTGCGCCCCATTTCCTGCCCGCCTCTAATATGGGCTATGGCAAAAGCAAAACCCCTATCCAGCAAACTAAGCCTCGTGCTGCTAAAGCTTGCATCCATGCTGGCACCGTAAGAACCATAACCGTATAAGAGTAACGGAGCAGATCCATCTTTTTTAAACCCTTTTTTATATACCAGCGAAATTGGAACTGTAGTACCATCCTTAGCCTTTGCATACAAACGCTCAGTTATATAATCGCCGGCAGTATAACCCCCCACTACTTCCTGCTGCTTCATTAACTTTTTTTCTTTGGTATTCATATTATAATCGTACACAGCGTTGGGCGTGGTAAGCGACGTATAATTATACCTTACCACATCTGTGTTATATTCCGGTGTGCCTCCCTGGTAAGCGGCATAAGTAGCTTCGCCAAAATCTAAATAGTGCTGCTCATTATTTTGTGTATTGATGATATGAATTTGTGTGAGGCCATTTTTTCTTTCCGATACAGCCATATGCCCTTTAAATAAATCAAAGCCTTCTATAAGTACCGAATCGCTGTGGGCAATCATTTCTTTCCAGTTGCTGGTATCGGTTTTATCTTCGGTACTGGTCATTATTTTAAAATTTTTTGCTTTATCATTATTGGTACGGATGTAAAAATGATCGTTGGCATGATCTACATCGTAGAGCACTTCTTTTATCCTTGGCTGAAAAATTTTAAACGCTGCATTGGGCATGTCGGCAGCAATAAAACGCTGCTCTGATGAAAGCGTAGCCTGCGAAACAATAAAAATATATTTTTCCGATTTGGTTTTGGTTACACCAATATAATTGCTGGGATCTGTTTCTGTGTATACCACAACATCTGCCGCAGCATCTGTACCCAACACATGCTTTTTTATTTTTTCTGATAAAAGCGTAACCGGGTTTTTAGAAGTATAAAAAATAGTTTTGTTATCTGCTGCCCACACGGCATCGCTTTGTGTGCGGCCAATGGCATCTTTAAAAATCTCGCCAGTCTCCAGGTTTTTTATGTAGATGGTAAACTCGTTGCGGCTCACGGTATCTACACCGTAGGCCAGCAAACGGTTATCGGGGCTTACACTGGTGCCACCCACTCTAAAGTACTCATGTCCTTCGGCCATGGCATTTACATCCAGCATTATTTCTTCTGCTGCATTAAGATTGCCTTTTTTGCGGCAGGAGATATAGTAGTCTTTGCCTTCTACCTGGCGGGTATAATAAAAATAACCGTTTTTAAATACGGGCACACTTTCATCTTTTTCTTTTATGCGTGCCTTCATTTCGGTATACAATTTTTCCTGGAAGGGTTTGGTAGCTCCCATCATGGTATCGTAATACTTATTTTCGGCAGTTAAATAATTTACTACGTTGGTACTATCAGGCCCTTTTTTAAAATAGTCGTTCATCCAAAAATAATTGTCTGTACGGGTATCGCCATGGGCGGTAAGTTCTTTGGGCTTTTTATCTGCCACGGGTGCTGCAATATTTTGCGGCCATTTATAATCCATAGTTTTATCGGGTGTTTTACTGTTACAGGAAAAAAGCACTGCTACAGCAAAAGCAGTTGCCAGTATTGCGCTTGTTTTTTTAGCCATTTTAATTTTGGTATGCATAATTCTTTGTTTTATTAATGATGTTTTGGTAAATAAAAGAAGATGCTTTTAAGATGAAGATAAATATAGTTGCTTTTATTTGTAAAGGGAAATTGTTTGTAGCGCAGTTGCCAGTTAGGAGTCGGAGTCAGAAGTCAGGAGTCAGGAGTCAGGAGTTGGCAGTTAGGAGTTGGCAGTTGGTGAAAATTAAAAGTTTTTCTTTAAAAAGAAATGGTTTCTTACATTCTATCCAACCCTTTTTCAAAATTATTTTTTATGATTTACTTTATGGTAGGATATGTTATTTAAAGGACAGATAATATAAATCTTTATCCCTGTATCATATGTATCTCTTCAGCGAAATCATAAAAATCATAATCATCAGCGCTCCTTTAGCGCTTCCTTGCCAGAACTATTACATTCTTATATTTTTTTGTTTTGCCCTGCAGGTTAAATACTTCTGTATAAATTATATAAATACCCACGGAAAGTATCTGATTTTTTTCGCCCAACCCATCCCATCTAAAATATCCTTTGGTGCCTGCCAGCGCATTGCGCTGCAGGTATCGTACGGGTCTGGCCGCTGCATCAAAAATGGTAATATTGGCCACATAACCAGGCTCAGGAAAACTGTAATCTATGGTAGCAAAATCATCCAGGCCATCGTTATCGGGGCTGATAATTTCGGGAGCAGATGTAATGGTACCCTGCACACCTGCATCTATCCTGTACTGGGAGTTTTTATAAGTGGGTGTGCCATAACTCACATTGGTGGCTGCGCTGTGCCAGTTTGCAGCCTGCTCATCTATTAAAATTGTTTGAATATTATCTGCTGCTGTATCATCATAATTAATTCTTTCCAATGCAACCCCTTCTTTATCGCTGATGAGTTTAAAATGCCAGTTGTCTTTATAAAAAATTTCATCCGTTATGGCACCCTGCTCATTTAAAATAATAACATGACCTTCATCATGATTGTAAGATGGGATGTTTAATTCAATAAATGCATCGGGATTGTTAGCCACATATTTATTTTTTACCAGTGTGGCACTTTCGGTAAGCACCATAAAATCCTGGGGAAAGAACAGATAATTTTCTGCACTGATTTGTGTGATGCTGCTGATGGCGCCGGCAGTATTACGGTTAGCAATATATGCATTGCGCAGGCTGATTATTTTATTACTTCGGTTGTATAATTCTACATAATCGTTGCTGTTGGGAGCCGGGTTAAACAATATTTCATTTACCACAATATCATGTCTTAATAATTTTTCATACAAACCCACCCGGGCTGTATTGCTGCTGCCAATGGCGTTGCCTGCACAGTCTGTAACGGATGCGGCTGTAACGGTATAAATTTTATTGCGCTGTAGTGGTGTGGCCAGCCTAAGTGCTACCCTGTTAAAAACAAAAGATAAAGGCACTGCCTGTTGTGCAGCCCCTATGCCATCGCTGATGGTATAACGGGAAGCAATAGCCGCAGAAGCACTGTCTAACGATTCATTAAAAACCAATACTATACTCACACTGTCGGTAGTGTATGCACGAAGCAAACGGGGGATAGCAGCATCTGCATTTACGCCATCTGCCGAATTCTTTTTTCCCGGTGTACCGCCTTTGCTATCTACACTTGCTTTCCAGTTGCTGATGCCGCTGCATGGATTTTTTCTGTCTATCATTTCCAGCGTCCATCCACCGCCCTGCTTCAGTTCGTTCTGGTACCAGGCATCAGTATAATTTACAGAGTGAATGATAATTCCCTGTGGCGAACGCAGGTACAATAAATCGCCTGTATTACCTAAGCTGGGAAAACTGGTTACAGAAATAGTGGGTGCAAATGCAGACAAAACTGCTGCAGCACTGCTTGTGCAAACCAACACAAAACTATCTGCTTTTAAAAGATAAGATGGCATGGGACCGCTCTGTCCCGATGGCTTACCAATGCGCCAGCCCTGCAGGTTAATATCAAATCCGGAAACATTTCTCAGTTCTATCCATTCAGCATCGGGCAGACCCACCAATGGTGTGGGGTCGGCCATTATTTCATCTATCAATACATCATATTGTATGGCGGTAAAAAAACTAAAGGTAGCCGTGCCATTGTTAAGGGTATTACCAGCTATATCTTTTACGCCGTTTACCGTTAATAAAAGATTAGTTCTGTTAGGAAAATTACTGGCAAAGGTTAAATGTACTAGGGCAGTATTTACAACATCAATCCCTGCGGTTACCGGAGAGCCGATTGTATTGTTTACAACATAGTTTGAAATTACCTGGCTGCTGGCAGGTTCTACGGATTCGTTAAATAAAACATCTGCCGTAGTACTGCTGGTAGCCGTAGCCGATAGTATGGCCGGAGGTGTAACATCAGGAACATAATCCTTTACTTCTATATCATCAAAAAAATGCCGCTGAAAAAAACTGGCTGTACTCTGCCTTATCCATAAACCAAAAAATGAAGAAGTCAAATAAGTAGCATCGGTAACTACGCCTTCACTGGTATAACTGCTGCCCGTTCCTGTAAGATCCCTGGATAATGCCCACTGGTTGGCGGCATTTCTTATTACTCTTATCTTTATTATATTATTGCTGGTATTGGTTGTACCATCTAACCCATCAATAATTTTTACCGCCGCCAGGCCTGCATCTTTTCTGTATAAACTTATTTCGTCACTGGTATTACCTATGCGGACAAAATAGCCGGTAGTAGCTGATTGTGTAAGATCGCTGGCAGATGCCGTTACATATACATCTGTATAATTGGTGCCGGAAGTATTAAACGTAAACTGGCAATAAAAATCCCATTGTGCGGTTGTAGCTTTTGTGCTGGCTGTACTGAGGTAAAAATTGCTGCCGGCTAACGTGTTGTTACTTTGAAGTTGAAAAGCAGCATTTACTGTAAAATCTACAGTGCCACCAAGCCATGCCGGATTGCCGGTAAAATCTCCATCATTAAAATTATCAGTAAACTGGGCATGCGCATTTTGAACCAGCAGGAAGGCAAGTATGCAGTGTATTATTTTTCTCATTATAGTTAGATAGTAATTTTTAAAGATACAATTTTATAGCACCTGCTACTTATTGTAATTTTTTTAAAAATTATGATAGAAATAATTTTAGAATAACCCTTATTAAATAGATGCAGCCCTTATATAAATTTTGCAAAGAGGATTTGAAAAAGGATAATTTAAAACACTTAGAAGCTTTTAAAAAATCCTTTGCTGCCTTGCGCTGATAATGATTCCGCAATCGTTGCCAGAAATAGATATTTGGTTTAACCACCATTTGTTATTAATTTCGGCTCCCGTTATGATAAGGATAGAACATACCAATAAGATTAAACAGGCCAATTGGCGGAGCTGAATATATCTTATTGTATCAAGATAAAACTGCCTTCCGCCAAAAACGGGAGGCTTATTTTTTACATTAAAACGATAAAAATGAAAATTGCGGTTGTAGGCGCTACCGGCCTGGTAGGCACAAAAATGTTACAGGTATTGGCAGAAAGAAATTTTCCGGTTACCCAATTATTACCCGTAGCTTCTGAAAAATCTGTAGGGAAAGAAATAGAATTTAAAGGAACAAAATATAAAGTGATAGGCATGCAGGATGCTATTGATGCTAAACCTGCCATTGCTATTTTTTCTGCAGGCGGCAGCACCTCACTGGAGTGGGCACCAAAATTTGCTGATGCGGGTATAACCGTAATAGACAACAGCAGCGCCTGGCGCATGGATGAAACCAAAAAATTGGTAGTGCCCGAAGTAAACGGACATGTACTAACAGCAGCCGATAAAATAATAGCCAACCCCAACTGCAGCACCATACAAATGGTGGTGGTACTAAAACCCCTGCACGACCGCTATAAAATTAAACGTGTAGTGGTAAGCACTTACCAGAGCGTAACGGGCACCGGTGTAAAAGCCGTAGAACAAATGATGAACGAACGCAAGGGTATTGATGGTCCTATGGCTTACAAATATCCTATTGACCTTAATGTGATTCCGCAGATAGATGTGTTTACAGATAATGGTTACACCAAGGAAGAAATGAAAATGGTGAACGAAACCAAAAAGATAATGGAAGACAACAGCATTAAGGTAACGGCCACCTGTGTACGCATACCTACCATGGGCGGCCA
>JAYVGA010000079.1:0-10321 GCA_043772635.1 Chitinophagaceae bacterium | reverse complement strand
TTAACCAAAAGAAATAATGGTAACCCTGATGCATCGGAACTGGCAGGTTTTCCTTATCATGCCCTGGATACTTATTTACACAAGCTGGTAAAAGCCGGTTACCGGGTAGCCATCTGCGATCAGCTGGAAGATCCTAAACTGGCCAAAGGAATTGTAAAACGTGGAGTAACCGAACTGGTAACACCCGGCGTGGCTACCAACGATAAATTACTGGAACATAACAGCAATAATTTTTTAGCAGCACTGCACTTTGCAGAAGCCAGCCCGGATGGCTCTGCCGGACGGGATAAAATAGGTATCGCATTTTTAGACATCAGTACCGGCGAATTTTTTATTGCCGAAGGCGATAAAGAATATGCTGATAAATTATTGCAGAGCCTGCAGCCTGCCGAAGTTATTTTTCAGCGCAACAAACAAAAATTGTTTAAAGAATATTTTGGCCATAGTTTTTTTACCTACACACTGGATGAATGGGTTTTTGCGGAAGTGTATGCGCAGGAAAGTTTATTAAAACATTTTGGCACTCATAGCCTCAAAGGTTTTGGAGTAGAGGGTTTAACCCAGGGCATAATTGCATCGGGAGCCATCCTGCATTATTTAAAAGATACAGAGCATCCCAACCTGCAGCACATTACTTCGCTGCAGAGAATAAATAAAGACGATCATTTATGGATGGATCGTTTTACCATACGCAACCTGGAACTGATAAGCGAAAACAACAGTTTATTAAAAACCATCAACAACACCGTATCGCCCATGGGCGCAAGGCTGCTAAAGCGCTGGATGCTTATGCCGCTGAATGATATTTTGCGTATTAATGAAAGATTGGACACAGTAGAATATTTAATAAAAGAAACCGATACCCGTAATAAAATAAACCAACATATTAAACAGGCAGGCGATGTAGAGCGGCTGGCCAGTAAAGTACCTTTAAAAAAAATAAATCCAAGAGAAGTATTGCAGGTGGCAAAAGGTTTGCAGCAAACAGAAGCCATCAAAACAATTTGTGTGGCCAGCAGTAACGAATATTTAAAACGCCTGGGCGACTCCTTAAACCCCTGCCATTATATTTTAGAAAAAATACTAAAGGAGATCAGTGAAAATCCGCCTGCCGCTGTAATCAAAGGCAGCTTGATAGCCACCGGCATTAATGCAGAGCTGGATGAATTAAGAGCCATTGCCAGTGGTGGAAAAAATTACCTGCTGCAGCTTCAGCAAAAAGAAGCAGCCGCCACCGGTATCTCCTCTTTAAAAATAAGTTTTAATAATGTGTTTGGTTATTACCTGGAAGTAACCAACCTGCACAAAAACAAAGTGCCCGAAACCTGGATACGCAAACAAACTCTTGCCAATGCAGAGCGATATATTACCCCGGAACTAAAAGTGTATGAAGAAAAAATTGTTGGTGCAGAAGATAAAATTTTACAAATAGAACAACAGCTTTTTCAGGAACTTCTAAACGAGTTGCAGGATTATATTGCACCCATGCAGGTAAACGGGCATGTGATGGCCGTGCTGGATAACCTGTGTTGTTTTGCAAATAATGCATTGCATTTTAATTATAAAAAACCATTGCTGCACGAGGGTGATGAGCTGGAACTTAAAGACAGCCGTCATCCTGTGATAGAAAGAAATTTACCGGCAGGAGAAACCTATATAAGCAACGATATTATTTTAAATGCCGATAGCCAGCAACTTATTATTCTTACTGGCCCCAATATGAGTGGCAAGAGCGCCATACTAAGACAAACTGCGTTGATAACATTGCTGGCGCACATGGGAAGTTTTGTTCCCGCATCTGCAGCAAAAATTCCATTGACCGATAAAATATTTACAAGGGTAGGTGCATCAGATAACCTGAGCGGTGGCGAAAGTACTTTTATGGTAGAGATGAATGAAACCGCCAGCATCATTAACAACATTACCCGCAGGAGTTTAATATTGCTGGATGAAATCGGGCGGGGCACATCTACCTACGATGGTATTTCTATTGCATGGAGCATTGCAGAATATATTCATCAATCGCCGCACAAACCCAAAACATTATTTGCTACACACTATCATGAGCTAAACGAACTGGAAAATAAATTTGACCGCATTAAAAATTATCATATCACCAATAAAGAAGCAGGCAATAAAGTAATTTTTTTGCGCAAACTTGCAGCAGGTGGCAGCACACATAGTTTTGGTATTCATGTGGCACGTATGGCAGGTATGCCTGCTTCTCTTATTGACAGGGCAAACGAAGTGTTGGCTTTGCTGGAAGATACCCGTAATACTAGCAATGCTACTAATGGTGAGGGTACTACAGGTGGCCATATTCGTCAGACCTCTTCAAGTGGCCAGACCAGTATGGCCATCTCCGATAAAGTAAAACAACTTTCACTGCCAAAAATGCAATTGAGTATTTTTGATGCGCACTCTGCTACATTTGAAGAAATAAGAACAATACTGGAAGCCACAGATATTAACCGGCTTACTCCTGTGGAAGCCCTGCTGAAATTGCAGGAGATAAAAAATAAGATAAAATAAACCCAATACATGAATGGTAAGCAGCATAAAGATTGTAAAAAACATCTTTCTTTATCTTTACAAAGCCATGAAACAAATATTTAGAATCGCTTTACTGCTAAGCTTGTTTTTTCAAACAAAACTATATGCACAACCCTGCAGCCTTCCCGGGATGGTTCCTGCAACTGCTATTCCCGTTTGCGGCACTACCGTTTTTCACCAGGATATGGTAACAGATTGCACAGGTGACAACCTTGCAGCCCGTGGCTGTACTGAAGAGGTAACTTCAAATAAATCTTTTTGGTATAAGTTTACCTGTTTTCAAACAGGCACTTTAGGGTTTTTAATTACGGGCATATCCAATACAGATGATTTTGACTGGTCGTTGCTGGATATTACAGGCCGAAATCCTAATGATGTATTTACTGATGCTTCTTTACAGGTTTCTTTAAACTTATATGGTACATTGGGCGGTAGCAGTGCTCCTTTTCCTAATTCACCTACAGGCTGCACAGCTTCCGGCTCAGGCGATGTTCATTGTGCTGGAGATGCTTCTGGCAACTCTCCCTTTAACCGCATGCCTGTAATTACTGTGGGCCATGATTATTTATTAATGGTTACCAACTGGACAACCGGCAGTAACCAGGGTTACGATCTTTCTTTTACCGGCGGTACTGCAAGTATAACAGACCCGCTCTTACCGCATTTAACCACAGCTTCTGCTGCATGCGATGGCAGGCAAATAAGAATTAAACTCAATAAAAAAATAAAATGCAATAGCCTTGCACCAAATGGTTCAGACTTTACCATCAACACCGCAACTACCAGTATTATTGCAGCTTCCGGTGCTGGCTGCAGCAGCAGTTTTGATATGGATTCTGTTATTCTCACACTAAATAATCCCATTGCCCCCGGCAACTATACTATTACCATTGGCAATGGTGCCGATGGAAATACCCTTTTAGATAATTGCGACAGAACCATACCTGTGGCAGAAAATATTCCGCTTACGGTATTTCCTATTATTCCTACACCCATGGATAGCCTTACTAAAATAAGCTGTGCACCATCTGTTCTTCAGTTGGTTTTTAGAAAGCCGATGCAATGCAGTTCTATTGCTGCAAATGGCAGCGACTTTACAGTTACAGGCCCCACAGGCGTTACAGTACAAGCCGCTGCAGGCAGTTGTGTTAATGGTTTAACCACAACAATTAATGTACAACTTGCGGCAGCTTTACAAACAGGCGGCATGTACACTATACGTTTACAAAACGGCACCGATGCAAATACCATTATTGATGAATGTGGACAGCAAACACCGGCAGGTTCATCCATTTCATTTATGGTTAGCGATACAGTAAATGCCAATTTTACTTACAACATTACGTATGGATGCGATGTAAACAGCGTTCAATACAATCATGATGGGCGCAACAATATTAACAGCTGGTACTGGAATTTTGATAACAACAGAACCAACAATTTGCAAAACCCTTTAATTACTTATACAAATTTCCGGCAGAAAAATACCACCCTTATTGTATCAAATGGGGTGTGCAGCGATACGGCAACTGTGGCTATTATTTTTGATAATTTTTTAAATGCCGCATTTGAAGGAACCGAGCTGGCATGCCCCGGAGACCCGGCTGTTTTTGCAGATAAAAGCGAGGGCAATATCACATCCTGGCAATGGACTTTTGGAAACACTTTAAGCAGTAATGTGCAAAACCCGCCGGCGCAGTTTTTTCCGTTTACCAATATTACCCGTGATGAAACTGTTAGGCTGATTATTACAAACAGTTATGGCTGTGCCGATACTGCCACACAAATTATTAAGGTAGTAAGCAACTGCTATATTGCCGTTCCTTCTGCGTTTACGCCTAATGCCGATGGTATAAACGATTACCTCTACCCGTTAAATGCCTACAAAACCAGGGACCTTAGTTTTAGTGTGTACAACCGTTTTGGCCAGCGCATATTTTTTACCCGTGACTGGACCAATAAATGGGATGGAACATTTAAAGGCCAGGGTGCCGACACAGGAACCTATGTGTGGATATTGAATTATATAAACACAGATACTAATTTAAGGGTAGAAAAAAAAGGAACAACTGTTTTGATACGGTAGGGTTTGGGAGGTTTCAAAGGTTTGAGGTGGTTTAAAAGGTTTCAAAAGTTTAAGAGGTTTGAAAAGTTTAAGAGGTTAGTGAGTTCGTTCAACATTTAAAAAAATTCCCATTGCCTATTGCCCATTGACCATTGACTATTTAATAAATTCTAATCATGCAACACAGCCCTGTATATTACGGAGAATATCTTCAGTTAAATAAAATTATAGATGCGCAGGATCCTTTAAGTTTTGGAGAAGGAAAAGAACCAGCGCATGACGAGATGCTGTTTATCATTATTCACCAGGCATATGAACTGTGGTTTAAACAAATTTTGTTTGAAGTAAATTCTGTAATTGGCATCATGAGCCAGCCAAAATTAAATGATAACTCCCCGGCCATGCAAACGGTGGTACACAGGATGCAGAGAGTGGTTACCATTTTAAAAGTACTGGTGCAGCAGATAGATATACTGGAAACGATGACCCCTTTAGACTTTTTGGATTTTAGAGATATGCTGCGCCCTGCCTCTGGTTTTCAGAGCTGGCAGTTTAAAATTATCGAGGCTAAACTGGGATTAAAATTTGAAAAAAGACACGGACAGGAATATTATATTTCTCAATTGCAGCAAAAAGAAATTGATATTATTAAAGAAGCAGAATATGGCCAATCGGTTATACAATTAATAAACAAATGGCTGGAGCGCATGCCCTTTGCAGAAGATGAAAAATACTGGCAGGGAAAAACTTTTTGGAACGAATATGAAACCATTTATTCCAACAGCCTGGCCGAAGCAGAAAAAAATAATCTTGTTTCTTACAAAAGAATATTTTTTGAAGAAGATAATACTAACGAAAGATCGCTAAGCAACAGGGCATGCAGATCTGCATTATTTATTATGCTGTACCGTGGCTACCCCATGCTGGAATTACCTTTTCAATTGCTGGATACTTTATTGGAAATAGATAATCAACTGGGCAACTGGCGCTACCGGCACATTAATATGGTACGGCGTATGATTGGCACCCGTATTGGCACAGGAGGCAGTACCGGCGCAGGTTACCTGCAGGGTGCGATGGACAAACATTATATATTTAAAGAAATATCGCAGCTCAATAGTTTTTTAATAGACAGGAGAAAGCTGCCGGTATTGCCCAAGGAATTGGCGGAAAAATTGGGTTACACGTAGGAATTCGCCTATCGGCGAATTCTATTTGTATTTGCCGCAGGCAAATACAAATTATCAGAACACGCCTTTGGCGTGTTTCAGAATTCGCCAATAGGCGAATTCCTACAAATCATCCTCATTCCAATTCAACACATTATTTTGAATATACTTTGCTATCTGGTCGTACTCAGAATCATTGCGTATTACCCTGTCGTGAAACTTGCTTTGCCAGTTAAAATCAGGGAAATTATTTTCATTACACCACTTTTTTATGTTGCATTTAAAATGATTTGCAAATGAACTTACTGAACTTTTTGATAAAGGACCTGTGATGGTTGTATATTCTTTTTCTTCTTTGTTTATTATTTCAATGATGAGGTGAATATGGTTGGGTAAAACTGCCCATTCGGTAATACCGGTTAGTATGGGGTTGTTATTGATGAAGTATGGATTGTTTTGGTAAGGGTTTTCCAGACTTTCATCCACATAAAATTTAAGGATATTGTTTTTTACATATTCGCCAATTGTAGCGTATATCATTTCCTTATTAACTATCTCGCCAAAAAAATGTTCCCTTTCTTTTGTAACGATGGTTATAAAATAGTACCCGTCCTGTGAGTAATCAAAATTATAAAGACGGTACGTTTATTTTTTTTGTACACGTAAGAATTCGCTTTGTGGCGAATTCATTTTTTATTCAAAGCGAATATAAAAATATAAAAATATTTGATATTGGTTTGATAATTCCATTTTCAATGGAATTATCAGATAGAATTCGCCGATAGGCGGGTTCCTACACCAAATCCTTTAACCTTGCTACAACTGCATCTACCTCTGCCTTTGTATTGTGTTTACAAAAACTAAACCTCACAGTTACCTGGTTGGGATTAATATTAACCGCACGGATTACATGGCTGCCCTGGTCGGCGCCGCTGGTGCAGGCGCTGCCGCCGCTGGCACAGATATTATTAATATCGAGATTAAAAAGAATCATCTCCGATTTTTCTGTTTTGGGAAAACTGGCGCTCAGCACCGTGTATAAACTATTGCCCAGTACATCTCCATTAAACCCTACACCCGGTATATGTTTTTTTAACTGCTCATGCATATAATATTTCAGCGTACCAATAAAAGCACTGTCTGTTTCAAAATTTTGTACCGCCAGTTCCAGTGCCTTTGCAAAACCCACAATGCCATACACATTTTCGGTACCGGCACGCATGTTACGCTCCTGGCCGCCGCCATGCACAAAGGGTTTTATGCGCACATTTTCGTTTATATATAAAATGCCCACACCTTTGGGTCCGTGAAATTTATGTGCCGCACCGGTTATAAAATGCACCGGTGTAGTTCGAAGGTCAAAAGGAAAATGCCCTACGGTTTGCACCGTATCGCTGTGAAAAATGGCGTTGTATAATTTGCATAAATTTCCTACGGCATGTATATCCAGGATATTGCCAATTTCGTTATTGGCATGCATAAGCGATACGAGTGTTTTTTCTTCAGCGGCTGCCAATAGTTTTTCTAAATCATCTAAATCCACATGTCCATTGGGTAGCAATTTTACATAACTCACTTTTACCACATCCATATTATCAAGATGCGAAACTGTGTGAGAAACCGCATGATGCTCTATTACAGAAGTAATGATATACCTGCAACCCAAATCTCTTACCGCAGCCTGTATAGCAGTATTGCTGCTTTCAGTACCGCCACTGGTAAAAAAAATTTCTGCCGGGTGAGCATTTAATATTTTTGCAACAGATTTGCGGGCCGTTTCAATAGCCATCCTGGTTTCTCTGCCATAAGAATAAATAGAAGATGGGTTGCCGTATTTTTCCGTAAGATAAGGCATCATAATTTCCAGCACATCCGGATCAAGAGCAGTGGTGGCAGCGTTGTCAAAATAAATACGGGCCCCAAACCCTGAAGGGGCTTTTTGCACTTTATTTTCCTGCTCATTCTTTTCTATATTCATACCTCTTTATCCTGTAACGATTATTAATTTTTATTGCTCATTGCCCATTGCCCATTGTCTTTGGCCCATTCACCTTTCACCTTTCACCACTCACTACATCACCTCCTTAATATCCTTCATCAACCGCATAGCAATATTATCTGCTGTGGTTTCAAAATTACTTTCGGCATAAATGCGGATGATGGGTTCGGTATTACTGGTTCTTAAATGCACCCAGTCGTTATCAAACTCAATTTTTAATCCGTCAATTTCATTTACCGGGTTATGCTGGTACTTATCTTTAATTTTTTCAAAAACAGTTTTTACATCTATGCCGGCTTCCAGTACAATTTTATTTTTGCTGATAAAATAATCGGGATAAGTATTGCGCAGTTGTTTAATACTTTTTTTACTGTGTGCCAGCTGAGACAGGAACAGGGCAATACCAATCAATGCATCTCTTCCGTAATGAAGATCGGGTACAATGATACCACCGTTACCCTCACCACCTATTACCGCTTTTACCGCTTTCATTTTAGTAACTACATTTACCTCTCCTACTGCACTGGCAAAATATTCGCCGCCATGTTTTTCGGTAATATCCTTTAATGCTTTGGTGCTTGATAAATTACTTACCGTATTTCCTTTTTGCTTACTTAAAATATAATCTGCTACTGCCACCAGGGTATATTCTTCGCCAAACATACTTCCATCTTCACACACAAAACAAAGCCTGTCCACATCAGGATCTACAGCAATCCCCAGCGAGGCTTTTTGTTTTACAACTTCCTGGCTAAGGCCGGTAAGATTTTCGGGTAAGGGTTCAGGATTGTGTGCAAATTTTCCGTTTACTTCTTCGTTTAACACAATAATATTTTCTACTCCCAGGGCTTTTAATAATGCGGGTACTGCTGTAGCACCTGTACTGTTTACTGCATCCACCACAATGGCAAAACCTGCGGCAGCAATAGCTTTGGCATCTACCCATTTATATTTTAAAATGGCTTTAATGTGTTCATCCAGCATGCTGCTGTTTGCATTAGTAGTGCCCAGTTTATCTACAGGCGCAAAATTAAAATTTTCTTTTTCTGCCAGTTTTAAAATGGTTTGGCCTTCTTCACCGCTGATGAATTCGCCCTGGTTGTTTAATAATTTTAAAGCATTCCATTCTTTGGGGTTATGGCTGGCAGTAAGGATAATTCCGCCATCCGCTTTTAAAGAAACCACCGCCATTTCTACGGTGGGTGTAGTGCTGAGATCAAGGTCTATTACATCAATACCCAACCCGTTTAAGGTGGCTATTACCAGGTTTTTAACCATAGCACCGCTTATTCTGCCATCTCTGCCCACCACAATTTTTTTGGTGGATACGGCATTATCTTTTGCAGATTGTTTTAAAATTAATGTGCCATAGGCCGCAGTAAATTTTACAATATCTACTGGTGTAAGGTTTTCGGTAGTGGTACCACCAATGGTGCCACGGATACCTGATATACTTTTTATAAGAGCCATGCGATACAGTTTTAGGGAGGGCAAAGATAAGAAACAGTTTTCTCAATCAATCATAACTCATATACATATGAAAGCCATTCTCTCAACAATTACTGAGTCATTCTTTTTCAGTCATAGTCATTAGGTCATTGGTCATTGACTTATTGATTACGGGCTTAATGATCATTGACTTATTAACAATACAACTTTTTTGAGGACGGGTCAATGTAGAATAGGTGTGATACGTGTCAGGCCAATATTAGAGCATTTAAAAAATTAAGAGCCTTGCAAAAGTGGCCAGACAATTTATTTTTTATTTTATATTCGCAGCATCAATAATAAATTAAATAATCAATGAACAACGCAACAGGGAGTTTTACGGCAATAAACACTGAAACAATATCTGCCGGAGGAGAAATTACATCCGATAAAAATTATTATCACATCCCGATGCGTTACCGTAAAATGGAAAACCTGCATATTGTTTTTTGGTTATTAAAAGATATCAGCTGGTGTATGTTTTGGCGGCCGCTGGGTATTGCAATGATTTTTCCTACGCTAATTATTGCCATTGTAATTTGCTGGCGCACCCGGCATATGATAAGTGAGCTTTGTCATAACCTTGCCATTGTACTTTGGATATCGGCCAACTCTTACTGGATGATCAGTGAATTTTTTCATTTTGACACACTGGTTATTTATTCAGGTATAACTTTTAAACATCTTGCTATTATTCCTTTTGTGGCAGGCATTCTTGTGCTGGCATATTATTATTTATGGTATGTTGTAAAGAACAGGAAGATGGTAGAAAGCTTCTGACATAAACAGTTAATACAAGCAGGATATTTTGCCAGCTTATTAAAAAGAAATAATTTTTTTTTATATTTTATTTTGATAAAGTTTTTTACTTTGCCAAAGTTTGGTAAAAACTTTATTATTTACCATTGTCCAAAAAAAATTAACTATTAAACATTGACCTTTGCCCATTGCCCATTGCCCATTGCCCATTGACTTTTGACCATTGACTTTTGACCATTGACGCCAACACACCTGTCATTAATAAACTACCTGCACAAACAAAGAAAT
>JAYVGA010000078.1:0-8259 GCA_043772635.1 Chitinophagaceae bacterium | reverse complement strand
GAAGCAAACACTTCATTATCGGCAGGATTAATATTGTAGATAATTGTTTTAGTAAGTTCATTGGTTTTATCCAGTTCATTTAAAAAAGCGGAAAGATTTTGTGCCTGAGAAATATCACCAATAGAATCGAAACCACTATCGGCGCCCAATTTTGCAAACAACCGGCTGTTATTATTTCTCAAAGGACCTAAATGAAACTGCTGCACCCATCCTTTGTTGTGGTACATTTTACATAACTCTTTTAATACAGCGCCAGTAAATGCTTCGGGATTTGAAAAAGCAGCAGCATCTTTTTTTACCAAAAACGATTCCAGTTCATTTTCCAGTTTCTTACTAAATGTAAAAGAAGATGGCATAGCTGCCAGGCCATGGTCTGCAATGCGGCACCCGTTTGCATGGAAATAATCTATCCGTTGCTGTAATGCTTCTATCAATGATGTAAAGCCTGAAATTGTAATGCCACTTGCTTGTTCCAGTTTTTTTATATACCCTGTAAATGCATTGCTGTTTGCTATATTAAAAACTTTATCGGGTCTGAAACCGGGTAATACTTTTACTGAAAACTTATCTGCTGCAATTTTTTTATGGCTGTTCAAATCATCGCAAGGGTCATCAGTAGTGCAAACCATTTCTACTTTAAAATGCGATAATAAACCTCTTGCAGAAAATTTATCTTCAGCCAGCAACTTATTGCAATGAGCATATATTTCATCAGCAGTATCAGCATTTAAATAACTGCTTTTCCCAAATGGATTTTTTAACTCCATATGCGTCCAGTGAAATAAAGGGTTGCGGATAGTTTGCGGCACACATTCTGCCCAGGCAGTAAACTTTTCTTCATCATTGGCATTACCTGTGATAAATTTTTCATTTATACCCAATGTACGCATGGCCCTCCATTTGTAATGATCGCCCTTTAGCCATATCTCAGTAATGTTTTTAAATTTTTTATTTTCCGCAATCTCTGCAGGAGGTAAGTGGTTGTGATAATCAATAACCGGTAAGGGTGCGGCATAACGATGATATAAATTTTTCGCTGCATCTGATTGCAATAAAAAATCATCTGTTAAAAACGTTGCCGTTTTCCGCAAGCCATTTTCAGTAAGATTTTTTGTTGTGCCCATTATATTATTTTTTTTCTGCCAAACTTCTTAATACGCCTAACTCAACACCTCTTATTTCTGCCAAACCCCTCAATCTGCCAATGGCTGAATAACCAGGGTTTGTTTTTTTATTTAAATCATCCAGCATCTGGTGGCCATGGTCTGGCCGAACAGGAATAGAAATATTTCTTTGCTGCATCACATGTACAATTTCCTTTATCACTGCATACATATCCACATCGCCTTCCAAATGATTGTCTTCATAAAAATCACCTAACTCATTTCTTCTTGTACTTCGCAGGTGAATAAAATTTATCCTGTCTCCAAATTGCTTTACGATGCCAGGCAAATCATTATCTGCTCTTACACCAAATGAACCGGTGCAAAAACAAAGTCCGTTGTTTAATGAGGGAACGGCAGATACCAATGCTTCAAAATCTGCTGCAGTACTTACCACTCTTGGTAAACCCAAAATTGCATAAGGTGGGTCATCGGGGTGAATCACCATTTTTACACTGCATTCATCTGCTACAGGAATAATTTGTTGTAAAAAATAAATAAGGTTACTGCGAAGTTTGGCAGCGTCAATATTTTCATATGTATCCAAAGCTTCCTGAAATTGCTGTAATGTAAAACTTTCTTCACTGCCGGGTAAGCCTGCAATAATATTTTTTTGTAAAAGATTTTTTTCTTCATCACTCATTGCTGTAAATCTCTTTTCTGCCCTTGCTAATTCTGCTTTTGTATAATTGGCCGCTGCATTTTTTCTTTTTAAAATAAACACATCAAAGGCAACGAAAGCTGCTTTTTCAAAACGTAGTGCTTTACTACCATCCTCAACGGTGTAGGCTAAATCAGTTCTCGTCCAGTCAAGTACCGGCATAAAATTGTATGTAACAATTTTCACATTACAGGCCGCCAGGTTGCGGATAGATTGCCTGTAATTTTCTATATAGTTTTCAAACCCCGCTGATTGTGTTTTAATGGCTTCGTGCACCGGTACACTTTCTACCACACTCCAGCTCAGGCCTGCTGTTTCAATTTCAGCAATTCTTTTTTTAATTTCTTCCACTGTCCACACTTCACCATTGGGGATGTGATGCAGGGCAGTTACAATACCCGTAGAACCAGCCTGTTTAATATCCTGTAAACTTACAGGGTCTTTAGGGCCATACCATCGCATGGTTTGTTGCATACGGTAACCGGTGTTTTTATAAGAGGCCCCTCCACGAGCTGCGTTCCCAACCTTCGCTTTGCTCGGTTGCCCCGAAGGGGAGGCTTTTGAAACCTTTGGAAATGTGTCAGTATTCATTTTATTAAATTTTTGGGCTTTACCCATTTCTTACTGTGTTTTTATTCCTCCCCTTCGGGGAGGTTATGAGGGGCTTTTTAAACACCGCTGAATTTTGTAAAACCACCATCTACAAAAATTTCTGAACCGGTAACAAACAAAGAAGCATCGCTTAATAAATAAATTAATGCACCTTTCAAATCATCGGGTTCACCAAATTTTTTAAAGGGAGTATGATCAATAATTTTATGTGCCCTTTCTTTATAGCTTCCGTCTTCATTGGTTAATAAATCTTTGTTTTGTTTGGTTAAGAAAAATCCGGGTGTAATAGAATTCACCCTTATTTTATCAGCATACCTGTTGGCAATTTCTACAGCAAACCATTTGGTATAGATATCAATGGCTGCTTTTCCCATACTATACCCCAATACTTTTGTGAGTGCATTTTTAGGGCTTACAGAAGAAATATTTACAATACTGCCCCTGCCGGTTTTTGCTATGGCTGCGCCAAATACCTGTGATGGAATAATAGTACCCCAAAGATTAAGCACTAATGCTTTCTTCATCCCATCAATATTCATAGAAAAAATATCTGCTTCGTTTTCTACCACGGCTTCGGGCACATTGCCGCCTGCTGCATTTACTAAGCCATCAATTTTGCCAAAGGCATGTAGTATTTTTTCTCTTGCTGCAACAAGTTGTTCTTCTTCCAGCACATTTGCATAAACACCAAGTGCTTTACCTCCATTAGCATTTATTTCATTTGCTCTGCCAATACAAGCCTGTTCATCAATACCGGATATTACAACCGTACCTTCTGCTTCAACTATTGCATTAACGAATGAACTGCCGAGTACACCTGTTCCGCCGGTAACTATTATAACTTTATCCTTTAAAGAAAATAACTGCATATTGATATTTTAAAATATTGTTAAGTTTTTTATAAAAAAAATTAAGACAAATAAAGAAGCAGAAGTAAAAACCAAGGCCCGTATCCGTAAGCAACGGCATTTATCCAACTGCTTTTAATACCCCGGATTTTGTTCTAATACTGCATCTTTATTTAATTGTATTTCTGAAAGTGGTATTGGCAATAGTAAATTTTTTGCTGTAAGCCCTGTTATTTTTAAACCACGGCCAGCAACCCTGTTTACCAATGTTCCAGTGCGCATTAATGTCATCCTTCTGTTTTCTTCACCAATTAATTCTCTTGCTCTTTCGTCCAGAATAAAATCTAAGGTAACATCACTTCCTGTAATTGGAGCAGCATTGGCTCTTGCTCTTAATATATTTATGGTTGTTGCTGCACCGGTGCTGTTGCCCTGTTTAAACTGTGCTTCTGCCTTTAATAAATAGGTTTCTCCTAACCGCATAACAATAATATCCTTTATCGTTGCATTACCAAATGCATCATTGGGATCGTACTGGTTCCATTTATTGGTTTGCGGTACAATAAATCTGTTGGTATCAATGCCGGGGCCGGGTACCACCTGCTGGCCGTATAATGGAGAGGCCGGGTTATTATAATAGTAAATTCTTCTTAAGTTGTACTTAGAGTTGCGCATATCACTGGCTTCATAAAGCCCATTCAAAACAAAATAAGTTAAAGCCATCCTGCTGATGCCTCTTCCACCGAGTGAATCGGCCAACAGCATTCCTGCCTGCTGGTGATAACGGGAACCCCAAACCCTTCTGTACTGAGGAGCGCCGAAAGTATAACCCGGAAAACTTGGGGAGGCAGTTGAACCAGCGCCGCCGATAACTGAGTTGGGGTTCTCTATTTCCAATACCCAGATTGCTTCCCTGTTACCCTGATTTTTTCTCTGGTTGCCATAAATAAACATATCAGCAAACGCATCACCCGGTTGTCCTGATTTAATTCCGTACCGGGCAGTTGTTAAACTAAAGTCACCGCTGTTAATCACCGCATCACACGCTGCTTCGGCTAATGCATCTTTACCCCCCATTCTTAAATAAGCTTCCGCCAGTAACTGGGAAGCCATTGCAGTATTGGCCCGTGCATACGCTTTGCCCCTTGAATTGGACTTAACGTTATTGATAGCAGGAAGATTTGTTTTGGCAAAAGTTAAATCAGCAACAATCAAATCATTCACTTCATTTAAAGGCGCTCTTGTAAAATCAGTTTTCGAACCACTTATTATTGGTTTAGTGATAATGGGCACTTTACCGAAAAGGGTTGCCAACGTATTAAATGCAAATGCCCTGAAAAAACTGGCTTCTGCCTTTATGCTGTTTTTATTTTGCATACCCATTACCAGCGATGGATCTTCAATATTGGCTATTACAACATTGCAATTGTTTATTAGATTATAGGCCCACTTCCAGGCAAACAAAGCGGGAGGGTCGGTTGAAGTAAGGTTTTCATAGTTTGTATAAGGAATGACGAACGGATCTAAATCGGCAACGGCTTTATTATAAGCTACATCGGTACCCACTTGCCAAACACATAACCAGCCCTGGGAATTCACATTATCAGCGCCGAGCGTATGCCAGAGTGCATATTGATTCTGGATACCCACAATGGCTGCTTCAAATGCAAGGGAATCAGTTAAAGCTGCCGGGGTATAATTTGAATATACCTTTTCATCAAGAAAAGTTTTTTTGCAGGATGTGATTGTTGACAATACAACAACTAATACAGCTACAATTTTTATATACTTTTTCATTGTAATTATTTTTTTTATTAACGAAGAGTAATGTTTGCGCCAACGATGAAAGAGCGAACCAGGGGATAGCTATTATTAGGTACATTTGCAGTTCCTCTGTCAAAATCCGCTTCGGGATCCCAGCCTACCCATTTAGTAAATGTTGCCAGGTTTCTTCCACTTACATAAAAAGTAAGGCCGCCTAACTTTACTTTATCCGTTAATGATTTGGGAGAAACAAAACTTAAAGTAATATCTTTTATCCTTGTATAGCTTGCATCTTCAGCATATCCATACAACCTTGAATTATTATAAACCAATGAAGGCCGGGTATTATTTTTATTGGCAGATGTCCAGTAAGATACTTCTCCCGGAAGATTCTGTCTTCCACCCAGATCCCTGAAGTCCTTCAAAGGATTATTCTTGGTAATACCCTGGGCAGTTTGAATAAATATATTCAGGTGAAAGCTTTTGTAATGAAAAGTATTGGTTAAACCACCAATCCATTTGGGAGTGGTTTGACCAATAATAGTTCTATCGTCAGCAGTAATTGTTTTGCTTCCATTAAGATCGGCAAATCTTAAATCACCCGGCTTTGCAATCGGGTCCTGGTTGGCCGGGCTTTCACCTGTTTGCCAAACACCTTCAAGTTTGTAATCATAAATTACACTTATAGGTTTACCAATAAACCACCGGTTACCCACATCATCTTTTCCATCGCCATATAAATCCAGTATTTTGTTTTTATTGGTTGAAAAGTTCAACGAGGTTTCCCATTTAAAATCTTTAATAGTAAGGTTTTGAGTTTTCACTGAAAATTCAAAACCTTTGTTTGATACTTTACCCAGGTTTTCCAATACTTTGGTATATCCTGTAATGGAGGGTATAGACCGGAAAAGTAACAGATCTTTTGTTTTTGTGCTGTAAGCCTCAATTGTGCCGCTTATCTTGTTATTAAACAGGGTAAAATCAATTCCGATATTACTTCCGTAAGTGCTCTCCCAGTTAAGGTTGTTGTTGCCGAGTACATTGGCAACAACACCAACTGTACTAAGCCCGTTGTAAGGCAGCCTTACAGTAGAAGCTGTAGAAGTAGTGCCATTGGGTTCAATGCCCTGGTTACCTGATAAACCATAAGATCCCCTTAATTTAAGATTGTTGAAAAGCTTTGAATTTTTCATGAAATTTTCATTGCTGATATTCCAGCCAAGGGCAAAAGAAGGGAACAAACCATATTTACTGGTATTTTTACCAAAAGCAGAATAGCCATCCCTTCTTGCTGTAGCTGTAAATAAATACCTGCTGTCGTAAGTATAGTTTACACGCAGCATCTGCGATAATAAATTTGTTTTATAAGCCAACGAAGTTCCAGATGTGGTGGCAGCAGATGAAAGATTATTGAACTCAATAATATCATTTATAAAATTAGATGCTGTAACTCCTGATGAAGCAAAAATAGTTTCCTGTGCACTATACAATCCCGTTACATCTGCATGATGTTTATTCCAGTTTTTTTCGTAGGTCAAAATATTTTCAATCACCCAGTTCTTTGTTTCTCCATTATCCACCTGTGCCAGGCCAATCAGGTTATTAGCCGGCCTCCCGATATAGCTTTGAAAAAGAGTGGGCACATAATTATAACCAGCATTGATGCGGTATTTTAATCCTGTTGCAAAACCGGGTTTCAATTCTGCATACACGTTTGCATTAATATTTTTAGCTTTTTCATTTCTTTCAGTTGTAAGTCCAAGCATAGCATTGGTATAAAGCAACTCACCGAACATGGGATAAATTTCATACGAACCATTCGCTTTGGTAAAGGTTCCGTAAGGGCTTAAAGTGGATGCCGCAGTTAAGCCGGCTCTTCCGCCATCATAATTATTGGCTGTTAAAAAAAGGTTTACTCCGGCAGTTAAAAAATCAGTTATTGTTGCATCAATATTGGAGCGGAGGCTTGCACGGTGATACTGGTACCCTTTAATAACACCTTTCTGATTCAGGTAATCGCCGGAAACATAATATTTCACATCCTTATTGCCGCCTGAAATGCTGAGCGTATGATTTTGAATAGTTCCCTTCTGTGAAATCTTATCTAACCAGTCAGTCGTTGTTCCGGCAGCATGATTTATCTGTTCAAAAGCATTGGGCAATACCGCTGTGCTGGTACTACCAGACTGTGTTTTCCAGTCGGCATATTTTTGTACATATTGTGCCGGGCTCATTGGTTTTACTGTATTGGCAAAGTCTTCAATGCCGGTATATACATTATAAGTAATAGCTGCTTTACCTGTTTTACCCCGTTTGGTAGTAATTAAGATAACCCCATTAGCACCCCTGGTGCCATAAATGGCTACAGAAGATACATCTTTCAGAATATCTATTGACGCAATATCGGCCGGGTTGATATCATTAAATGAACCACCAAATGGGATACCATCTACTACAACAAATGGATCGGTAGACGCACTTATAGAATTAGCGCCTCTTACCAATGCCTTAGATGATGCGCCGGGAACAGAAGAACCCTGCGAAACATTTACACCAGCTACAGAACCTTGTATAGCCTGCAAAGCATTGGTTACCGGTAATTGCGAAAGGCGTTCTTTAGAAACAGAAGATACGGAGCCGGTAATATCCGACCGCTTCTTAGTACCATAGCCCACAACTACCACGTCAGTTAACTGTTGGTTTTCCACTGCCAATTTTATCTGCATCGGGGCAGAAAAATCTACAGGCACTTCAATAGGCTTGAACCCAACACTGCTGATTCCTAAAATTGTTCTTTCCGGAACGTTTAGTGTAAATACACCTTTGGAATCCGTATTCACACCTCTGGAAGTACCTTTTACCCGAATGGAAGCATTGGTAACAGGTTCACTTGTTTCACTGTTAACGACTGTTCCGGTAACAGTTTTGTTTTGGGCAAATGCACTGCTGCTAAGGATAATAAGCAGGATAAAAAAACACTTCATCCTGAGCAGGTAGATAATGGAGGAATTTATTTTTTTCATATAGCAATTATTTTTATGAGGGCAAGATACAGGGCAAAAACAATCGAAATAGTTTTTGTAGTAAATTTATTTGCGAAAACGATGTAGTTAAATTTTCGTAAAATATCGTAATAATATTCGTTATTTGTAGAAAATAAACAACAATGACTAAAGTAAACCTTAAGGAGCTTGCCCAGGAACTCAATGTA
>JAYVGA010000077.1:0-14505 GCA_043772635.1 Chitinophagaceae bacterium | reverse complement strand
TATCCAATGCTGCACCATATGCTGGTGCAACTACTGCAACCCTGTCTGTTACCAACGCCTCTACGGTATTAAACGGATACCGGTACCGTGTAATTGTTTCTGCTGTGCCTTGTGGTGCCGTTACTTCAAATGTGGTAACGCTTACAGTAAATCCATTACCATCCGCAGTACTGGCAGCAGCCCAATACTACAGGTTAACACCTTATACAAACAGCACACTTTTTTCTACAGTAAGCCCGGTTGGAAATTATACTTATCAATTTTATAAAAATAATTCTCCTGTAGCGGGAGCCACAGCGGCTTCTTTGCCGGTTACTATTGATGGTTTTGGGGAGTACACCGTTATTGCTACGGATGCAAATGGTTGCAGTGCCACTTCAAACAGGATAGCGATATCTGATTCGGTAAGCAATATGGTGTTTGTTTATCCTAATCCGAGCAGTGGCCAGTTCCAGGTAAGGTATTACAGCGCTAATAATACCACTACAGATTATTTTGTAAATGTTTACGATAGTAAAGGCACAAGGGTTTATGCTAAAAAGTTTCCTATTACAAGAACTTACGACAGGATGGATATAAACCTAAGCAATGTATTAACGGGTACTTATATGCTGGAAGTGAGAGATGCCAAAGGCACACGTCTTGCCAGCAGCAGTGTATTGGTTCAATAAAAAATTTTATTGTTAATATAAAAGCCGCTTCATTTATGGAGCGGCTTTTTCTTGTCGTAGTTTTTTTTACTTTTTTTGCCGAATAAAAAACGACAGGGTAAACTATTTTGTAAATATTAAAGTTGTTTTACACTTATTGCAAAAAGGGTAATTAACTTTTAAATGTATATGCATCTTAAGCAAATAATATTTAATAATTTTTACCAATACTCAAATAATTTCCTGACTGAAAAAGAAATAAATTTTTATTTACAGAATATATCTCAGCAACAAAAGATGAAACAACATTAAGTGGAGAAAAAGACAACAGATTTAGAAATAAAGCATTGGGTATATCTCCCCAAGCAACGTATTGATTTTAAAATATTTTTTTACTTAAATTTATTAAAATGAAAAACAAATTATTTTTAAGCGTTGCTGCACTGCTCATCGCTTTTTCTTTTTTGGGGTGCAGTAAAGATAACACACCTGTAACAGCCCCCGTAGATACCAGTTTTGATGTTGCCAATGCAACTTTGCTCAGGCAGGGAACATTTAGCGGCAATAGGAATTATACGGTTAGTGGTTCTGTAAAGCTGTACGACTTTAAGGGAAAAAAATATATTTATTTTGAAAATTTTAGCAGCAACAATGGTCCCGATTTAAAAGTGTATATCGCCACCAGCAATAACGCATCTCAATTTATCAGTCTTGGTGCATTAAAGGCTACCTCTGGTACGCAGGTATACTTAATAACTGCACCGCCAGATTTTGCCCAATACAACAGAGTATTAATCTGGTGCCAGCAGTTTAGCGTATTATTCGGTGCATCGGGGCTGCAATAAATTTTCTTCATTAAAATTTACAAACAATATGATTGGTTCTGTGTTATAAATATTCTGCAATTTAATGCAGCCGGATAATCAGGAATAAATATTTTTAATACCAACATGTAATGAAAACAGTAAAACTTATAACCCTGTTATTGCTGATAATGCAAGGAGTTTTTTCCCAGTCTTTTTTAATAGCTGATGAAGGGAACAAAGTAAGTTTCAGTATAAAAAACTTTGGTATTAAAACCACCGGAAACTTTACAGGGCTTAAAGGAAACATTGCATTTAATCCCAAAGCACTAAGCACAAGTATGTTTAATGTTTCGGTAAATGCAGCCACGGTAAACACGGGTAATAATTCCCGTGATAAACACCTGCGTAAAAGTGAATATTTTGATGTGGAAAAATTTGCACTGATAAAATTTGTAAGCACCATAATTACTGCAAGCAGCACCGCAGGCCATTTTTTGGCAGAAGGAAATCTTACTATTAAAGGAATTACTAAAAAAATACAATTTGGTTTTAGCGCAACTGCTGTAAACAGCGGTTATAATTTTAAGGGAGATTTTGAAATAAACCGGCGAAATTTTGGGGTAGGGGGCAGCAGTATTTCACTGGCCGATAATTTAAAAGTAATGCTTGATGTTACGGCAAAAAAATGAGCAGGGCGTTTGCAGCACAAAAAAAATAATACTGCCCTTTAAATTTTCCCCTCCACATAAGTCTCTTCAACGGTAGGAGCAGATGCACCTCCTGCATTTTCCAACGTTACAGAAAAAGCAACAGCGCCTACCGGCACATTTGACATTTCTATAAACCTGTCTCTTATGGCATCATCTATAATTCCAATATTTACGGGCTTGCCATTTACGGTGGCCCATAACTGGTAATCCCTTTTATCTGATGACCGGGGCAAATGATGTATCATAATATAAGCCTTGCCGGTTTTTTTATCCCAAAAAAGCGTACAGCGGCAAATGGTATGATAGCCCACACCATACATGGCCACAGGGGTAATAGCAGGATCTTTTAAAATATTATAATCAGATACCGGAAGGGTAGCCGGTGCAGTATTTTTTAAAGCCAGCTCCTGTTTTTTATTTTTATTGTATAGCGTATAATTAAATATTGTGCTTATGCCTAATAATAAAACAGCCGCAGCGGCAAGTGCCTTTAGCCATCCATAACCGGCAGCTTTATTTTTTTGTGTAATGGTATTAATAGAAACTACCGGAGATTGTAATGAATGAAGTGATTGAAGAATACTATCATCTACAGCAGCGCCCGGCAGCAAAGTATTTTTTAATGAATTTTTTTCCAGGCTTATTTCAAAAGCAAGTATGGCCTGGTTTAAAGCCGGATGCTGGCGGCGCAGTTGCTCCACTTCTTCTTTTTCACCGGCATTGCATAACCCCATTACATATAACTCTATAATGCCAGACGATATGTAATTTTCTATATTCATTTATACAAATTGTTTTCTTAATTCAATCAATGCGTTTCTTAATCTTGTTTTTACGGTGCCTAATGGTATGTCGAGTGTTTTTGCTATTTCTTCCTGGGTAAAACCGTTGTAATAGGAAAGTTCAATAATTGCCTTATACTCTTCTCTAAGCTGGTGCACCTGTTGTCTTAAACCTATAAGGTTAATATTTTGTTGAGGCTGAATATTTTTTGAGTCAATATGAGTTACGTATTCGGTAATAGTTTCGTTTTTTTGGGAAACCTTAAAATTTTTAGAACGGGTTTTATTAATAGTAGTATTGCGGGTTAGGGTATGAAGCCAGGTAAAAAGCCTTCCCTTTTGCGCATCATATTTATCTATGTTTTTGTAAACTGCAATAAAAACTTCCTGTAAAATATCGTTGGCTGTTTCTGTATCATCTATAAACTGAGTGATAATACTAAACAAGGCAGAGCGGTAATAAATGTAGAGATACTTGTAGGCTTCATTATTATGCTGCAGCAATGCCTGTACTAATTCTGCCTCGGTATATGAATGTTTTGTTTCCAAATAAATATTTCAATTACAAATATTGATTATTACGGGCATTTAAAAAAATGTAGATTATTTATTTTATTTTAAAAACGGCAGGAGAGTTTTTTTTGTATTTACTCCTTGCTAAAAATCTTTTTGTTTTAAACTACCAGGAGGAAGCCTTTAGCAATATTTTATTGCATATACAAACCAAGCTGTAAAAGGATAAACTAAAAGGGCGCATTTCAAATGGTGGCTTACAAAAGGGTTGTTAACCTTTTTATAAATAATTTAACCCGTTACATTATTCAAAAGGTGGGCAACCCTCTGCAGCAATATAAGCCACTCTATAAAAGGATAAATTAAAATTACCAGGCCCTGCTAAAACTACCGTTTAATATTTTTACAAAATAAAGATTTTTGTTTTCAAAATAGTCGGGCACTCCGGCATTGGCTTTTAAAAAAACAGGCTTAAAACGGTAGTCGCTAAAAATTTTAAAAGGATAATCATTTAAATGATTCATAACGTCATCAGGATATCGGCTTAATAATTTAATAAACTGAAGAGTAGTTTCAAATCCTTTATAAGTTAAATCTGAAGGAACGCCTTTATATTTCTTAAGATATACCTCTTTAATTTTTTTACTGTAGCCATCCCATTTGTTATTATAATAAGGGCTGGTATAATACACCGGAAAATCTTTTAGTTTTTTATTGCCGGCTATAGAACTAAATGCATCCCAGTTGGGCATACCAATGAGTGTAACAGGATAAACGTCGCTAATAGATTGAACAAAGGCGGCAAGCTCGCCTGCAAAACTTTCATTTAAACTTCCGCCAATAATAATACTGTTTCTGCTACTGTCCATTTTATTTTTAAGGATAGAAAAATCACCATTAATATTAATCACTTCCATCTTTATTAAGACATCGCCATCAGGAGCATTTATTTTTTTAAAATGTTCTTCTACTGCATTTTCCTGGGTGCCGGGTTTACGTACCAGGTATATTTTATCTGTGCCATGGTACTGCAGTACAAAAGCGTAAATAGCTTCGCAATGTGCCTTAAGCGTAGGGTTTACAATTACCGTAAAAGGGTTGGCTGTTATGCCTCCATCATTGGGGTGTGTAGCAGAAATAAAAGGAATGTTTTTTTGGCGGGCAAAATTTGCCAGTTGAATATAATCCTGGTCTTTTACAGATCCGATAATAATATCAAGGCTGTCTAAACTTTTATTGTTTATTAAAACATTTACGCCCTGGGTGTAAGATTTAGAGTCGTATATTCTTGCATCAATATTTGCATTGGCTACAGCCAGGCTGTCTAATGCAATTTGTGCACCCTGCACAAAATCCAGGCCCTGCAATGCAAATTTGGGAAAGCTTTTTCCATAGCGGTATGATGTGCCACTAAAAACAGAGTCGAGATAAAGGGGCGCAAATATACCTACCCGGTAAGTTTTTAAAGAGGTGCTGCTGTCGGCCTGGGCCTGTACACTTATACATGAAGTAACCAGTAAAAAAAATAAAATAATAAGATGTATTTTTTTTTGCATTGTATTTTTTTATTACTCAAAATAAATTATTCCCATTCTATTGTGGCAGGTGGTTTACTGCTTATATCGTATACCACCCGGTTAATACCTTTTACGTTGTTTATAATTTCATTGCTCACATCGGCCAAAAATTCGTAGGGTAAATGTGCCCAGTCAGCCGTCATGCCATCTACAGAAGTTACGGCTCTTAAAGCAATGGTAAACTCATAGGTTCTTTCATCTCCCATTACCCCCACACTTTTTACCGGCAGCAATATCGCCCCTGCCTGCCACACTTTATCATACAGGCCCGTTTTCTTTAAAAGATCAATGTAAATTTTGTCTGCATCTTGCAATAACCGTACCTTATCTTCTGTTACTTCTCCCAGTATTCTTATGCCAAGCCCCGGCCCCGGAAAAGGATGACGGTTAAGCATAGCCGCAGGGATACCCAGTTCTGCCCCAATTTTTCTTACCTCGTCTTTAAATAAAAGCCGCAGCGGTTCTACCAGCTTAAGCTTCATAGTATCTGGCAGGCCACCCACATTGTGATGACTCTTAATGGTGGCTGAAGGGCCGTGTACAGAAAGCGATTCTATTACATCGGGGTAAATGGTGCCCTGCCCTAAAAATTCTATACCGGTTAACTTATGTGATTCCGCATCAAATATATCAATGAAAGATCCTCCAATGGCTTTTCTCTTTTCTTCGGGCAATACTTTACCGGCAAGTTTGGTATAAAAATGTTCTCTTGCATTTATGCCGGTTACATTTAGATCGAGTTGTTTATAAATTTCCAGCACTTCTTCAAATTCATTTTTGCGCAGGAGGCCATTATCTACAAAAATTCCATAAAGGTTTTTGCCAATAGCTTTGTGTATAAGGGTAGCAGCCACTGTACTGTCCACACCTCCGCTAAGCCCCATTACCACTTTACTATTGCCCAATTGTTTTTTTAGTGCTGCTACAGTATCGGTAATATAATGTGCGGGGGTCCAGTCTTGGCGGCATTTGCAAATATTTACTAAAAAGTTTTTTAAGATGGTTTTGCCCTGTGTAGAATGATACACTTCCGGATGAAACTGCAGACCGTAAATAGCATTTGCAGCAGCGGTAACCGATTTAAAAGCTGCAACCGGAATACTCTCGGTGGTACCCAGTAATTCAAAACCTTCGGGCAATTTTTTAATGGTATCGCTGTGGCTCATCCATACCTGCGAGGAGGCGGGCACATCCTGTAAAATTGCATCCTGGGCTGTAATGGTAAAACTGGCTCTGCCATATTCTCTTTTATCACTTTTATCTACAATGCCGCCCATTAATTTTGCGGTAAGCTGTGCACCATAACAAATGCCCAGTACGGGCAGTTCAGCTGCCATGGCTCTTACATCGGGCATGGGCGCATTTTCTTCGTTTACAGAAAAAGGGGAGCCTGATAAAATGATGCCTTTCAAAGAAGCGTCATAAACTATTTCCCGGTGAAAAGGAATGATTTCGCAAAAAACGTTGGCCTCTCTAACCACACGGGCAATGAGCTGGGTATATTGTGAGCCAAAATCGAGGATGAGTATCTTATCTGTCATTAGCTGCGAAGGTAAATGAAATAGCGTTTATTTTTTTTAGGTTTTGGCAGTATTGATTTGATGGCTGTAAAAAGGTTTGTATATTTCGTTTTTAATTAAAATTTTTAACTGCAAATAAAAATAAACACATGAAAAAGTTTTTAGCAATAGTTTCTATTATTTGTTTTTTTACTGCCTGCGGCTACAAGAAGGGCAGCGGGGTAACGGTTACCCAAAACCGTAACACAGATAATTTTACAGGGGTAAGTGTTGGAGGAAATTTTGATGTGGAAATAAAAACCGGCAGCGATACAAAAGTGAGAATTGAGGCAGATGATAATGTTATTGATGATATTGAAACCAGGGTAGAAAATAATCAGCTGAAAATATCTATGAAGAATGGCATGAGTTATAACAACGTGCATATGAAAGTATTTATAACAGCTCCAAAAATAAATAAGATCAGCAGTTCGGCATCTGCAGATGTAAATGTAATAGATGCGCTTGCTTCTGATGAAAAAATAATTATCAATGCGTCCAGCGGCAGCAGTGTAAAAGCTGCAGTAAATGCTCCGGGCACAGAAGCTGATGCCAGCAGCGGAGCCGAAATAGACCTTACAGGCCGTACCCAAAAATTTGATGTGGAAGTAAGCAGTGGTGCATCGGTAGATGCTTATGAATTGCTGAGTGAAAATACAAAGGTGCAAACCAGCAGCGGTGCTACAGCACAGGTGCATGCCAGCATTCAGTTAGATGCAAGTGCAAGCAGCGGAGGCTCCGTATCTTACCGGGGAGCGGCTGCTTTAATAAAAAAACAAAGCAGTGGGGGAACTGTTGAAAAAAAGAATTGAGGTTTGCATTAAAAAATAAAACAGGCAAAGGATTTAAGTAAATATTTACTTAACAGATGTATCCTAAGTAAGCCGTTCGTGGGACACTAACGGCGGCGACCCGCCGTGGGCGGTGTCCCCACCGGCCACTTTTGGCGAATAAATTCATATAATTATTTTTAAACAGTTTCTTAAAAACATACCCGTAAAAATTATTTTGCGGGTACATTTTGGTATGATGAATTTTATGCTTTTTTAAAAGATTAAGCTATTTCTGCATCTACAAAATACATATCTATTTCTCCTACATTTTTTGCTGATATTCTTCCCCTGTGGGTACAGGTATATTTATGTTTTACCAACTCGTAAGTAGCTGCAGAAATATTTACACGGCCCGGTTCTCCATTGCTTTCCATTCTGCTGGCAATGTTTACGGTGCCGCCCCAAATATCGTATGCATATTTTTTGCGGCCTACTACGCCGGCCACTATTGGGCCTGTGTTTACGCCAATGCGTATTTCCCATGGAGGCAGTCCTGATAATGCTCTTTGTGTATTGCGGCTGCTCATATAATCCCGTATTTCCAGGCCGGCTTTTATGATATTGATATAGTGATCGTCATCGGCGCTAGGAATGCCTCCTGCACACATGTAAGAATCGCCGATTGTTTTTATTTTTTCCAGATTATATTTTATAATAATTTCATCAAAAGCTACAAAGCATTCGTTTAATTCTGATACTACTTCCTGTGGCGAAAGCTCATCGGCCAGTTTTGAAAAGCTTTTAAAATCGGTAAACAGTACAGATGCTTTTTCGTAAAACCTTGGTGTGGCATTACCGGTTTTTTGCAGTTCGTTTGCCACTTCTTCCGGAAGAATATTTAATATTAAACTTTCAATTTCTGCATTTTGCCTGTCCAGTATTTTATTCACTTTTATTTTGTTCCTGTAATTTTTGTAAATAAACATAGCAACCAGTAAAATAATCAGCATGGCTGCTATAAAAATATTTTTAGCTGCTCTCTGCCTTCTTATCTGCAGATCCTGTACTACTTTATCTTTGGTTAACAGATCTACCTGTGCCTGTTTTTTCTGAATATCAAAATTAAACTGCAGGCCCGATAATTTCTGATCGGTATCTATATTGTACAAAGAATCTTTTATCCCTGTTAAAAGTGTTTGATATTTAAAAGCATTGTTGTAATCTGCTATTTGGGCATATCCTAATGCAAGGCCTGTATAGGCGTTTTTTAATTCGCTGTTGGCCGTGCTTATGTTTAGTGCTATTTTTTCTGCTTCTGTATAATACCTTATGGCTTTTGGCGCATCATTTTGTTTCATATAAATATCGCCCAGGCCAAGAAGCGATTGTGCCATATCTAAAGTAGCGTCCAGTTTTTTTGCATAATCAAAAGCCCGCTCATGATACTGTATAGCCGTAGGGTATTCTTTTCTTTTAAGATAAACCTTGCCAAGGTTGTTAAGTGCAAACGGAAAATTTTCTGTTCCTTCATAATCTTTAAGCGATTCTTTAAAATAAAAAAGTGCCTGTTCATCATCGTTGCGTAAAAAATAAATTTCTCCAATGTTGGCATTGGTGGTGCCTACAATGGCTTTATCTCCCAATGAATTTCCTAATTTTAATGCTTTAAAATAATAATCCAAAGCCTTGTTTTGCGTGGCGGTTTTATTAGAAAATACTGCGCCGATGTTAAGTAAAATAGTGGCAATTCTTTGGGAATCGGTTGTTTGCTCAGCCACCTGCAATGCTTTTAAATACAGTTCCAAAGCTTTGGCATCATCTGCCTGGTTATAATACACCGTGCCTTCATTGCTTAAGATATTGGCTACTCCTGCCTTGTCGCCCAGCGAATCAAAAATGGCCAAAGACTGTTCGTAGCTTTCTATGGTTTCTACATATTTTCCCTGCAATACATACACCAGCCCCAATCCTTTAAATGCATTGGCGCTTCCTTTTGGATAATTTATTTTTTCTGAAAGCTGTTTTGCTTCGTTGGCAAAACGCAATGCTTCTGCGGGATTATTACCCCGGTATTCTTTACTGAGGGCCAGTTGTAATATTACTTTTGCGGAGTCATCTTTGGCCGTGCTTATTAGTTTTAATAAACTATCGGTGGCAGTTTGCTGGCTACGCACAGGGGTGTGTATGCAGCAAAATAAAATCAGCCAGATTATTCTCATACCCATACTAAGATGCAATTTTAAAGAGGTAATTTTTAAATGAAGGGGAAACGTAAACACCCCCCCTTCATTTAAAAGAAAAAATATTTTTATACTTTAATTTATTGTTTTACAATTTTAACTTCTTTAAAATAATCGCCTGCTTTTAACCTGATAAAATAGATGCCTGCTTTTAAAGAAGCTATATTTAGTTGAATGCTAAAAGGCCCGGTTTTATTTGCAGTTATTCCTTTGTAAATTTTTCCTGTTATATCCGTAACCCTCACTTCATTTGCAGATAGCCATTGCTCACCGGTTTGAAGAATAATTTTATCTGCAGCCGGGTTGGGATAAGCCACTATTTTTTTACGGTTATTATTGGTTTTATCTGCAACGGGAAGGCTTGTATTTTTTTCTGCCTTCACTTCGTTTGCAGTTTGTGCTATTTCTACCGGGGTGTTGGCAGTTCTTGCAAAACTGGTGGTGCCGCATTTATTTGAGGTAGAACTTGCATCGCTTGCCGTAGATGTTTTTTGATTTCCGTTATAGGTTATCAGCGTCCATTTTAAAGTGAGCCCTGTAAAATAAATACTAAACGTTCCACCAATTCCAGGTAAAAATACCTGGGGTAAAATACCGCTGTATGGCCCTGCAGAACTAAGATTGTTATTGGGGCCTACAGGTACATAAACGGCTGTAGCATTAGGATTTTCGTAAGAAAATTTTGCAACGTAAACATATCCTGAAGGATGATTAATAAGGGTATCCACACATTCCAGTTTTGGTTTTACATTTTTGGCTCCCTGCCCTTTAGGATTTACATACAAGGTATCTTTTGCATAACTAATACTGTATTTTAAAGGGTTGCTAAGCACAAGTGCCGAAGGGGTGATAGTGTACACACCTGCTGCTCCTGTATAGGCAGGAGTTAATGTATAAACCGGTCCGGAAATAATAGAGCTCTGATCATTGTTTACAAAACCGGTATAGGTGGAAGTAAAAGTGGGCAGGGCATCGCCTTTAAAAATAAATTTTAGATCGGCTTTTACCAAAAGTGGCCTGGCCGTTACCGTTAGTGTACCTCCAATTTTATTTAAAATATAATTGGCAGAGGAGCCCCCCGATAAACTGATTGGATAAACACCCGGAGCGGAAGTAACTGTTGCAGTTGTACTGGCAGTTGGGGCAGTAATATTTGCAGGCCCGTCTATATAAACAAACCCGGTATAGGCAATACGGAAAACAGGATTTACATTGCCATATAACCTGCTGCTGTCTGCAGCTTTTGCTGTAAGTATGGCTTTGTTTACGGTGAGCAAACCATTTACATAAGTAATAATATAATTGGAAAGTTGTATTACAGTAGCTGCAGGATATAAACGATAAATGCCTGCAGCAATATTAGCAGTATTATTTACTACCTGGTTTAAATTATCCTTTACCGTGTAAGTAAATGCTGTGGAGAAAACAGAATCTATATTGTCTTCATACTGGTATCCTTTTACAGAAGAAGTAAAAGAAGGCGGTTGGGTTCCGTATGTAATGATGCTGCTGTCTGTTCTTACAACAAGCGGAACAGGTGCTATAACCAGGTTACCCAATTGATATTTAATATCAAAGTTTTGGGAAAGGAATGCACCGGGCACAATACTATGATTGCCCACTGTAGTACCTGTAACCATATTGATAGATTTAAAATCAGATAAAATATCGCCGGCTGGTGCATTCACATCATCTTCATCAATAATTACTACTTCTTCAGAATTATTTACGCCTACTGTACTGCTGTTTATAAGCGGGAAGCCGTTGGAGAGTGCTCTTGCATTTACGGTAGCTGTGCCGTTAGATAATGCTCTTGCATTGGATAATGCACGGGCATTGGAAAGTGCTCTTGCATTTACCAGTGTAGTGGTTAATGAATCCTGCTGATAATCGAAAATGGATTTTACGGCCAGGTCTACAATATTAGTAACTTCTGTTACCACCGTTCCGTTAGATAAAGCCCTGGCATTTGATAAGGCCCTGGCATTGGAAAGGGCACGGGCACTTGCCATTACACTCAGGTTCTGCAGGTCGGCAGGGGTTAATAATCTGCCGTTCGATAAGGCCCTGGCATCTACCAGTGCTATCGCATCAATTGCCAGGTTTTCTGCATAATTATTTTTTAAATTATCTAGAAAAACGGGTCTCTCTGTAATGGTAATATTTGCATCGGGATATAAATAGTTATAATTTATATCACCAATTTTTTCGCCATAAACCAAAGTAGTATCTCTGGGTTTAATGGTAAGAGGCAGTTTTAAAACAGAAAGTAAACCATTGTTAAAAGTGTAATTATATTTTTCTAACAAACCAATGTAAAAAGGATCCTGCGGGCTATAGTTTTTTAAAGAAGGGGTAATGTTGTAAACACCTACATTACTGCTGTTGCCGGCGGCTGTGGTATAAATTACTGTATCTAATCCTAACTCTGTTCTGGTAAAATTGCTGTTCTCAATAGCAATACCATCTATAGTAATAGCTGCTGTGAATGCAGGAATTTTTTCTCCAAATCTTTTTGATAAATCATTAGCTGTTACCACCACATTTTTCTTTGCCGGAGTAAAAAAGTATAAGGAGTTAGAATAGCCACCATCAAGCCCGCTGCTGGAAACCGGTGAGGTATAAACCTGAATGGCGGGGTTGCCTGTAAAGATGGGTATGGTAGCCGATAACTGGTTTGCATTAAGAACCGTTGTAGGTACCGGGTTACCTCTAAAAGTAACTACTGATGTATTGTCCAGGTAATTACCGTTTACTTTTACAATAATCTGTTGTGTACCGGGAGTTATTGAAGGATCTGCCTGTATTAATTGGGTTATTTCGGGTTTAGGAGTAGCAAAACTGCGCATGGCTTTACTGGCCTGAATTAAACCATAGCCCGATTCAAAATCAAAACCTGCTGTTCCCATATCAATGGCGGTATTTTGTAATACCAGCCTTATACTATCGGCACTAAGCGTTGTATTGCTGAATTTCTTTTTACCCTCTAACAGCAATGCAGCTACACCTGCAGCATGAGGAGCCGATGCTGATGTACCAAAGAAATTAGAGAAGATATCTCCATCAATATTTTCGCCTCCAAGATTTACGGTGGTATTTATTCCGTTTGGTGCGGTAAACTCTGGCTTGTTTCTTACAATACCATTTACTGGTGTGCCTCCCCTGGAAGAAAAAGATGCAATGGTAGGAGGATTTACACCATAGACGGGTGTGTTTTTGTAAAGCACTGCGCCTACAGCCATGGCACCCCTGGCATTGGCCTGACCCACAAGGGTAGAGGAGCCAGAATTATATTCGCTTACAATACTGCCTCTAAAAAAAACATATTTAAACCTTAGATTGCTGCTGCCGCTTTCTCTGATAATGATAATATTAGTTTGGGTAGCCTGTGTTACCGTAAAAGGAAGAATTTCTATGGGATCTCCTCCAATATTATTTCTGTTAAAACCAAAAAGGGCATTGCCAGCATTATCGGTAAGATAAATATCCAGGTCGTTGGTAGTTCCTGTATTGCTTTCTCCCAAAGAATAAATATCATCTTCCCACTGCAGCACAGCTGTGTACACACCGGGTGTGAGGGTAATGCGCTGGTAAATATCTCCGCCGCCAAAATTATGTGCAGTGCCAATAATGCCTGCAGGAGCAGCTATCCCGCTAAAATTATTTTCAAAAGATTGCACCCCAAAATTACCGGCAGCAGAAAAATAACTTACTCCCCTGGCAGCTACAGTATCTACTGCCCTGGCCACTACACCATCCCTAAAAAATGGTTCGGTAATAAATGTTACATCATCTACAATAATATCGCAGGTATCTTTTTGTAATTGTAAAATTCCCTGTGCAAAATCGCCGGCACTTATAAAACCGGTTCTAAAAGAAAGCTTTGCTTTGGGTGCCACATCGTGCACAATCTGCAACATTGCCCTGCCTTCATCTGTTCGTTTACCAAAGGGATATTCTTTTAGCATATGTACCGGCACAGGATGAGCAGCATTACCCGGCAGGTCATCATTTAATACATCTGTTTGGGCCGGGTTGCCGGTAATTGTATTGTAGCTGTCAGAAATAACACCAACCCTTATACCATCACCAGAAATATTGTATCCATTTCTTACAAAGCCGGAAAGTATAGCTGTATCGCCACTGGAGTTTACTACCCCACTATTTCCCAGTGCCGGAAACAATGGGCGGCAATAATCTATAAGAAGTGGAAGCGAATCTAGTTTTCTTAAATTTATGATGGGATATTTTCCTGTTATGATAAGAGAATTAGGGCCGTTATTAACGGTGTCTGTTAAGCCATAAGCTGCAGACATTATGAGTGAAGACAGTGTTGGTTTTTTTCCTATGAGCGCTATCACTTCTATCCATACACTATCACCCTGGATAATAAATATATTTTTTGCAGTATCCGATACAGAACCAAAGTTGAGGTATAAAGAATTTAGTTCTGAGCCAATGGGGTTATTTACTTTTCCGGAATTTGGCGGAGGATAATAGGGCAAAATACAGGGTATAAAATTTACCCTTACTGTATCTGTGGCAGTGCAGGTTCCATTGGTTACACTTAGTACATATTGGCCTGCAATATCTACAACGGGCGTTAGGGTGGTGCTGCCAGAAACAATATGGCCATTGCCCAAAGGAGTCCAGTTGTATTGTGCATTCTGGCTTGTGGTAGATCCGTTTAACTGAACGGCAGCAACAGAGCAGCTTAATGATGCATCTGGTCCGGCATTGGCATTTGTAACAGAACAATCAATAAAAGGCTGGTACAGCATTGCAATACCCGATTGTATATTTACCTGTGTGCCGCTAAGCAAGGCACCAGTAATATTACTGTTGCCTGTACCACTGCCAATATTTATGCCTGCATAAGGTGCCCAAACCGTACC
>JAYVGA010000076.1:0-6939 GCA_043772635.1 Chitinophagaceae bacterium | reverse complement strand
AACTGGGTGGATAATTTTTCATGTTAAGGATATCAGGATTTTGAGAATAATTTTTTAATTTTATTTTCTTCTTTATTATAACCATATACGTAACCATATCCGTAGCCGTGGCCATAACTGTTTTTAAAGAAGCCACGTCCTTTTACTCCATTAAAAATAATTGCGGTATTTTGTAATGGATTAATGGTATTGTTATCGTCTATACGTCTTATAATCATTTTGGGTGTGTATTTATGCCTTACTACATAAAGGGTTGCATCGCATAAACCGGATAATAAATAAGCATCGGTAACCAACACTACAGGTGAAGTATCTATCAGTACTACATCATAATTTTTTTCAAGAAATTTTATAAATTCCGGCACTTTACCATTAACCATTAATTCCGAAGGGCCATCTACCATAGTACCTGCAGAGATATAGGTTAAGTTTTCAAAAGCTCTTACCCGCCCTGTAATTTCTTCTGGCTTTTTCAGGCCCATTAAAAAATCGGTAACACCTGTTTCCTGTTTGAGGCCTAAAATTTTACCTATGGTAGGATTATTTAAATCCATATCTACCAGCACAACTTTTTTACCCGTAGATGCAATACTGATGGCCAGGTTAACTGCAACAAAACTTTTACCTTCGCCGGAAATGCTGGAGGTAACTAATATTTTTTTATGCGTTGCATCTATACCAAGATAGGAAAGTGAAGCCCTTATTTTTCTGAATTCTTCTGTACCAAAAGTTCTTTTACCTGGCTCTACAATAATGGGCTTTTTAGAATTATCATACGCTATTTCTGCAATAATGGGAATGGTAGTAAGCTCTTCAATTTCTTTTCTGTATAATATTTTGCCGGTAAACATTTCTCTTATAGCAATAAAAGATAAAAATAAAAATAAGCAAGCCAGTACAGCAGCCGAATAAATTACTTTTTTATTAGGACTTACCGCTACATTACCTGCCTGTGCATTGTCTACAATTCTGTTATCAGAAAGTGTAGATGACAAAGACAAAATACTCTCTTCTCTTTTTTGTAAAAGAAATTCATAAATGCCCTGTAAAGTTGTTTTATCACGGGTTATCTCCAGCAAGGCTTTTTCTTTTACCGGCATAGAGCGCAGCATAGAATTATATGATCCGTTTGTGGAGCTCAGGTTTTTCCTGGTGGCTGCAAGGCTTTGCTTTTGGCTTCGGATGTTTTCTAAAATATTAGGCCTTATTTTATTAATCTGGTCTGTAATAGCCACCAGCCGCGGGTTATTTTCGCCAACTGTTTTTCTCAATTTTTCATGCTCCAGCTCTGTTGCATAAAGCTTATCTAATAATTGAGATAACATAGGATCGTTAACGCCCATTGTAGAAGGAACAATTGCAGCACCATTGTTTTTAGAACTAACTGAACTTTCTACCTGGTTTAAAACAGAAATCTGAGTATTAACGGTACTCAATTTTTGATCATTCTCACTTACGTTCTGCAAAAATAGCTGGCCTTGTGTACCTATGTCTACCGCTCCTGCGCTAGATTTATATTGCTGTTCCCGTTTTTGAACAGAATCTACCTGGTGTCTTATAGTACGTAGCCTGTCTTCCACAAAATTTAATGTATTTCGGGCCAAATCGCTTTTTGTTTTTAACCCGGCTACATCATAAGCTTTTATCAAACCGTTTAATATATTTTCTGCTTTCTCCGGTAAATCGGCTTTTAACTTTAATTCGATAATGGTAGAAAGTTTGCTGGCAGCAGTTACTTCAAGATTTTGCAGTAATTCTGTGGTTACTTTTTGCGGCTCAGTCAAGGAGAAAGAAAGGTCACTTACTTCTCCAAATACAGGCTTATAATATTTGTTAGGTACAAATTTTAACACCCCAAAATCGGTATATGCAAATTGATTTAATTTATAATTTTTGTCTTTGTTTATCTGCACAATCCCTTTTACCTTATCGTAAGCTATCGAGATGTTTTTTACTTCCAGCAATGAGTCAGGATTTTTTGCCTCTATCTGAACAGGGGAATGTAAGTAAGCAGAAGTATTATGCACATTTCCTTTTTCTACAATTGATGCATAAAGATGTTGTTGCCTTACTACGCTATCCATGAGTTTGCGTGACTGCATCACTTCAATTTCATTTTCTACCAATTGTTTAGATGAAATGGTATTGAGCGACTCCGTTAATTTAGACTCTTCTGTTCCCTTTTTTTCGTCTTTTATAATAAGTGTTGCGCTTGCCTGGTACATGGGTACTTTATACCTGATGTAAAACCAGGCAGCGCTAAAACCTAATGCAATGGCCACAAAAAGCAATGGCCAGTAAGGTAAATATTTTGATACCATCTGGCTTACCAGATTCTCTTCCTGCTCTTCTTTCTTTTTGTGATTAGTCTTCTGCATTTGTTTTATTATTTTATTACCCTGTCTAATACTATTATAACAGCTGTTAAACCAGATAAGATAATGGGTAATAGTTGTTGTGTTCGGCCTGCACTTGCTATTTTTGCCCTGTTTGGTTCTACATAAACCACATCGTTTGGCTGCAGATAGTAAAAAGGTGAAATGATAAAATCGCTTGCGTTAAGATCAATATGGTGTGTAATTCTTTTCCCATCCTGTTCTCTTATCAGCAACACATTTGTTCTTTTTCCATAAATGGTAAGGTCACCTGCCAGTCCCAAAGCCTTTACCAGAGATATTCTTTCGCTGGGTACGGTAATTACTGTTGGTTTTGCTACTTCGCCCAAAACGGTAACTTCAAAATTCAGGTAACGGATATCTACCACTGGATCTATTAATAATTTTTTAGATAGCAGCGTTTTAGTTATAAACTGTTTCAATTCTGTTTTAGTGAGGCCTGCAGCTTTAATATTTCCCAAAATGGGTAGCTGAATGTTCCCATCTACATTAACCAAATATCCTGCCGATTGCGTACTTGCACCTGTAGCAGTAGTACTTCTGCTTACAAAAGTATTATTGGCATTAAATATTGCAGATGCTTCTGCATCAAGGCTGCTAATGTAAATACTAAGTATATCGTTGCTTTGAATTGGAGCTTCTACCATACCGAGCGAAGATTTGAAACTGGCATCCTTTATATTGCTCATGTAAGCAATATTTTGAGTAGAAACGCAGGAGCATGCAAATACACTAACTAAAATAAATGATACAATGATTCTTATAGCCATAATAATGGTTTTAGATGTTTAATATGGTCAGTATAGTCGAAGGAAGGCTTTGTTAAGGATAGCTGGGTAAGCAATTATAGCCGTCGGAAAAAGCTATAATGATAATTTGATTTCAGGTGGTAAAAATACTATTTATAAAATCAATTCAAAATAAATTTATCATTAGCTCATTTTTTGATCTTTTTATTTTTTTACAGCCAGTTGATACTCAGTAGTATTAATGTTGGAAATTTACTATCTCTATGCAGAGCTGCATTTTAAAAAAAGCCTCTTTTAAATCATAATTCTCCAAATCAGATCTAAAATTTGGCTGTAGCTTTTTAAATAAAAAATGCGACGAAGAAAGAGAGATGACAAATAATAGCAGCGTTGGGAAAAGTAATGCTGCAAATATATTCTACCAAAGTATGGGTTAAAAGCCAGGGTAAAGAACAAAAAAAAGGGGCCTAGATAGAAATCAAAGCCCGTATTAATCCAATATCCTATGAAAAACCAAAGTATTAACGCATATTAATGAGTGCTTATTGTTCTGCTCTATTTTTTATGTTGAATTAATTTAAGGCTGATACTGCTTTGTTAGAACATAGGCGGTAATTAAAACACTGATTTAATTAAATTATTTTAATAAAAATGGGCATCTTATTTTGCATTAAAAACAAAACCCCGCATTTCTGTGGGGTTCTATAAAATAAATTTTTATTCTGATATTCTTTTGGAAGAATAAAATTTTGGATACCATTAATGACAATTGACTTATTGACCTATGACCACTATCTATAACCCAAACAATCCGGCATTAAGCACCTGCAGTGTTTGCTCTTTATAACTGCGGGCAATGAGCAGTGAGATATTGTGCCTGCTGCCACCATAGCTTACCATACGAACGGGTATATCATTTACCGATTCAAAAAGAAGGCGCATGATATCTTTTGTTTCGGTAATTTCATTGCCTACAATAGATACAATGGTTTGGTTGCTGTCTACCTCTACAGTGCCATATGCTTCCAGCTCTTTTATAATTTCTTTTAAAAATATATCGCTGTCTATTGTAACAGAAACGGCTACCTCCGATGTGGTAATCATATCTATAGAAGTGCGGTATTTTTCAAACACCTCAAACACTTTTCTTAAAAAACCATAAGCCAGTAACATGCGGCTGCTTTTAACTTTAATAGCAGTGATATTGTCTTTGGCAGCTACAGCTTTTACACCCGTGCTTCCTGCTTCCTGTGTAATAAGGGTTCCTTTGGCAGCAGGGTCCATAGTATTTAATAACCTAACCGGAACATTATAAAACTGTGCAGGCCATATACTGGCAGGGTGCAAAATTTTTGCTCCAAAATAAGCCAGCTCAGCTGCTTCTTCAAAGCTTAGCTGCTCTATGGGGCGGGTTGTTTTTACCACACGTGGATCGTTGTTGTGCATGCCATCAATATCTGTCCATATTTCGCAAACACTTGCATTTATAGATGCTGCAATCAACGAAGCACTGTAATCGCTTCCACCTCTTTTAAGGTTATCTACTTCGCCTTTTGCATTGCGGGTTATATATCCCTGCGTTACAAAAATGCCCACCTCTTTATGTTTTTGTAAAATTTGCGACAGCTTTACTTTTATGGTGCCCACCTGGGGTTCGTTCTGGTTGTCGAGCGTCATAAAATCGAGTGCAGGAATTAAGCGGTGATCAATTTGCTGTTCTTCCAGGTACAGGCAAAATAGTTTGGTACTCAGCAATTCTCCCTGAGCAAGAATATCTTTATTTAATGCTTCGCTAAAAGATATTTTTAAGATAATACTCAAAAATTCAAAATGCTCTGCCAGTATTGTTTTTGCTTTTTCTATAATAGTTGCATCGCTTAATAATGCTGTAATAAACTGCTGATAATTGGCTTCAAGTTCGTTTATCTTTTCTCTTGCAGTGCTCCTGTCGTTGCTGGCCAGGAGGGTGCTTATTTCTACCAGCGCATTGGTAGTGCCACTCAGGGCAGATAAAATAACTATTTTAGGCTCTTCGCTTGCAGTTACAAGTTTAGCTACTTCTTTCATTCGTTGTGGCTTACCTACGCTGGTGCCACCAAATTTCATTACTTTCATAACCGGCATTCCTTAAAGGAACTTTTAAAGTTTACAATTATTTTTTTTTTAATTAAAAGTGCTGCCTTTATAAAATCACTATAAGTTTTGATATAGCATACAAAACACTTTTTATTTCAAGGCTGCGAAAATAAACTACTAAAGCCATAATTCCATTTTACAATTTTAAAGTTGCAGATAAAACTTATCGCCCAGCAGCTTCAAATCATTTACAACAGAGGGTAAAAGAGAAATTCCATTTTGGCGGTGTTCCTTTTCCATGGCAGTTTCCGGCTCGCCGGGTATAATTACACTTTCGTTACCTGAAATGGTTTGTGCGTTTTTAAAACGTCGTATCCATTGATCCATATTTATTTTAAAATCTGCTGCTGGCCGGAAAGCATCTATACGCATGGCTCCAAAAAAATGGCCAATGCCTTTGCCAGGCATATTCTCCGGCATGGGCACATAGGCCGGAAATGGCGGCACCCATGGGCCGTAATTGGCTCCACTAAGTATGGCCGAAAAAATATCTACTATGCTACCCAGCATAAACCCTTTGTGGCTGCCGTGCTCCCTGTCGCCACCAAGAGGCAGCAATGCCCCTCCCTTTTTTAGTTCGCTGGCATTATTGCTGGGGCCGCCGTCTTTGGTTTGCACCCAACCCAGTGGAGCCTCCTCATTTTTTCTCTGCAATATTTCCAGTTTGCCATTGGCTGCAGTAGTGGTAGCAAAATCTGCCACAAAAGCCTGCTCCTCTCCTGCCGGAATTGCAACAGCAATAGGATTGGTACCAAGTAATTTTTCTACAGAAAAAGTAGGCGCTACCAATGCCGAAGCATTGGTCATGGCAATGCCAATCATATCGTGGGGCAGCGCCATCATGGCATGATAACCGGCAATACCAAAATGATTGCTGTTTTGTACACTTACCCAACCTGTACCCACATTCTTTGCTTTATTAATGGCCACCTGCATAGCGGCTGGTGCTACAACCAGGCCCAGGCCGCTGTCTCCATCTACCACAGCTGTACTTGGTGTTTCATGAATAATTTTTATAACCGGCGTTGCATTAATTCTTTTTACATCCCACAGCCTTACATAACCGCTAAGCCTTGCCACACCATGGCTGTCTACTCCCCTAAGATCGGCACTTAGCAATACTGTTGCAGCTGTAGCAGCGTCTTTTTGAGAACAACCTATTTTTTTAAAAACTGCTACAGAAAAATTAAATAACTGATCGTATGAAAATATTTGTTTCATATGGCGAAGATACAAAGCCTCCTGCTCGTTCCCTATGAAAAATGAGAGAGTAAGGATGAAAAAAATAAGGATAGATATTTTTCTCCTCTTCAATTATTATTTAAAAAGAAATAAGATTTATAATACCAATTAACTATCCTCTTTTAAACCAAATAATTAAGTAAAAAGTTAATCGTTTAAATACTTTTCCTTTCATCTCCTTTGTTTTCATGGCCCATAAAATCAATTTTGCCTTTGAAATCCGTGTTCCTATCTTCCTTAAATTTGCAGCCCTGCAGTTGGCAGCGGTCAGTGGTCAGTGGTCGGTGGTCAGTGGTCAGTGGTCAGTGGTCAGTGGTCACTACCGTCCTAAGAAAATATTTTTAAGTTCTTTGAAATTATTGTTGGATAAGGGTTTTAGCTGATTTTATAGTTCAAACGATTTCAGCTAAAATCGT
>JAYVGA010000075.1:0-3054 GCA_043772635.1 Chitinophagaceae bacterium | reverse complement strand
CAAGACTGCTGTAATTTTTTTCTCCAATGTCGCCCCATTTTTTTACCACAATATCTGTAGCAGCATCCATGGGTACCGATTGATCCATCATTTTAAGCGTAGCTTTTATTTTTTTCTTACCCGTTTTTTTATTCAGCTGCATGGTGATGATGTAGGCAGATCTTGCATTGGCGTGTGCTTTTGCTATAATTACATTGCCGGCTTTCTGGTAGCGCATATCATGCTCATGGCCGCCAAGAATTACAGCCAGCCCGGGTAATTTTTGCGCCAGCAAAATATCGTCCTGCATTAACTGGTGTGTTATGGCCACTACCGCATCGCAGGAATCTTTTATTATGTTGTACAGTTTTTCTGCAGTAACCAGCGGGTCGGTATAACTTACATAATTTGCTTTATTAAATGGGATGTTGATACCGATAAAACCAATCCTGGCTGCAGTACCATCAGCATCTTTTACATTCATAATATAGGTTTCTGCAATGGCTTCACTGCCGGCCGGATTTGTTTTTACAAATGGAACAATGCCCGTGGCTGTTTTATGAAAGCTGTTGGAAGAAATCCATTTAAATGCAGATTCATTAATTCGGCTCTGCAGTTCTGCTTCACTGATGTCAAATTCATGATTGCCAAATACTGCAATATCCATACCGGCAGCATCCATTGCTTCTACCATCTGCCTGCCCCGTATTCTTTTACCTTCATACTGCAGGCTGTTGTAAACCGAAGGGCTTAAAAAATCTCCTGCCATTATTAAAAAACTATTATTATTTTTAGCCAGTAACTCTTTTTTTACACTGGCTACACGTGCCATACCACCCGTTTTACCGCCTTCAATTGGAGCTATTTCATACACATCATTTACCTGTAAAAAATTTACAGTAATTTTTCCATTATCTGTTGCAGTAATATTTCGGGGAGAAGAACATGATGCTGCCAGTAAACAAATGGGCAGGCTTACACGAAGAATGAATTGTTTCATATAATAGTATTAAAGGGTAATGTTTAAAAATTTGTAAAAACTGGTTGTGTTGTTTTTACCTGAAGTTTATTGGGTATTTTTCAATATGATGTAAAGATAAGTTATGCTAAACATTTGCTGCATTGATTTTAACCTTAATACATGGCAGACGTATTAAAAAATCCAGCAAAAATACCGAATGAAAAAAATACACAGCCTCACCTGAACCTTGGTAGAAATTTGAGGCAGTAATTATATTAACCTCATTACCTTATTTTAAAATTTTAAAAATTAGTATGTTTGAGATTCTTTAAAAATTAGGTGATAAGGTTGTGTAATAGCATTCCATATATTTTCTACTGAGGTTTACTTGCTTAGATTGTTCAAAGAATCCAGCGGGCAGGTATTTTTTTTGAAAGAGAGAAGCAAAAACAAAAGAAAATTTATTTATAGTCACTTCGAATAAGAATTAGCAGAAAGCATAAACAAAAATCACTGCATAACTAAAAAATAAAAAGTTTATTTTTAATCATCATCCGGCCAGTAGAATCCCGGATAAGCAATTGAATATGCAACAGATTAAAACAGCCATATGTTCTTTTGGTATGAGTGGCAAGGTGTTTCATGCACCATTTATACATACCCATGCCGGATTTAATTTTTATGGCGTTTGGGAAAGAAATAAAAACCTGGCGCAGGAAATATATCCGCTGGTACAGGTATACCGCACATTGCAGCATATGCTGGCAGATGAAAATATAGAACTGGTAATAATAAATACGCCTAATGTTACGCATTATGATTTTGCAAAACAGGCCCTGCTTGCGGGTAAACATGTTATCTGCGAAAAACCTTTTACCGTTACGGTTGCACAGGCCCAGGAATTAATTATATTGGCTGCACAGCAGCAAAAAATATTATCAGTTTACCATAACCGCCGCTACGACAGCGACTATAAAACCATCCAGACCGTTATTCAACAAAAATTATTGGGAGAAATAGTAGAAGCCGAATTTCATTTTGACCGTTTTAAAGAAGAACTAAGCCCCAAGCTGCATAAAGAAACAGCGGTGGAAGGTACGGGAGTTTTGTACGACCTTGGATCGCATTTAATAGACCAGGCTCTGCAATTGTTTGCCATGCCAAAAGCCGTATTTGCAGATATTACAACTATGCGCCCCATATCGCAGGTAGATGATTATTTTGAATTACTCCTGTTTTATTCTTCTTTTCGTGTACGCATAAAAGCCAGCTACCAGGTAAGAGAAGCTTTGCCGGGTTATATATTGCATGGAAGCAAGGGCTCTTTTATAAAACCAAAAACAGATGTACAGGAAGCACAGCTGCAGGCAGGCAAATTACCATCAGATACAGATTATGGTATAGAACCAGAGGCAGAGCAGGGATTGCTCCACACAGAAATTAACCAGGTAATTATTAAAAAACATATCCCATCTCTAAGAGGAAATTACCTGGAATATTACGAAGGAATTTACCAGGCTATCCGTAACAATGCTCCTGTGCCTGTAAGCGCCGGGGATGCCATGAAAGTGATACAGATTATCGAGGCTGCTTTTAAAAGTAATAAAGAAAAAAGAGTGATTGAATTATGAGCATAGGGGGAGTACGAGGGTGAGCAAAAGAGTTGTCAACCCTTTTACAAGATTAAATTAATTTAAGGGTTGACAACTCTGGTACCTACCTTGGAGCCATTCATAATCATTTATCATCAGGCAAAAAATTATTAATTATTTTTGCCGCCGATGACGCAACTATCTACGCTTAATAAATATTTTTTTAAATACCGCCGCCTGTTTTTACTGGGTGTGCTGTTTGTAATTCTTACCAATTATTTCAGGATACTGGCACCGCAGATAACGGGTTATGTGGTTAACACCGTTGTTCAAACCATTAAATCTACCAGTGCCAATGCAGCCGTACTCACCCGTTCACACAAAACATATGATATTGTAGTAAGAAATATTCTTGACAGTTTTGATGCGCAGCCTTTTAAAACTAAAATTTTATTTGCCGGTCTTATCCTGCTCATACTGGCCATTATAAGCGGGCTGTTTATGTTCCTGATGCGGCAAACC